>JAQBWG010000006.1 GCA_027625225.1 Chloroflexota bacterium
AAGGCGTTTAGTCCCTGGTCGTTTGGCGGGCACTCCCAACAATCAACGCCTTTGTAGTTCGTTGAGATGGGTTCTACCCAATCGGCTGTATGTGTAGCCATATCTTCTGCAGTTAGCCAGCCGCCTTCTGAATTGACCGCCTGCGCTATTTTCTGCGCCAAATCTCCCTTGTAGAAAGCTTCGGTTCCGCCTTCTGCAACGATGGATAGAGATTTTGACAATCCCGGGAACTTGACAACCTCGCCTGGTCTAGGCGCACGCCCATCTACGAGAAACTCTTTTCCTGAAGGCCTGTTGCGGAGCTTTCCCAGAGAATCTACCCATCGCCCGGCTATTAGCTCCGAAACAGGATATCCGTCCCGGGCATAAGCGATAGCGGGAGCCAACACATTTTTAAGAGACATGTTGCCGAACTTCGAAACGAGGGCTTCCCAACCACTGACCGTTCCAGGAACCGTAATGGAATACGGGCTATCGTCTGGAATCACACTTAGCCCTTTTTCCTTTAACTGGTTCACCGAGGCGGCGGCTGGCGCACGACCGCTAGCATTCAGTGCGTGCACTTTCTTGTCTTTAGTAGACCACACTAAAGCAAATAGATCGCCACCTAGTCCCGTAGATTCGGGCTCCACGACGTTCAATGTCGCAGCCGCGGCAACTGCCGCATCAATTGCGTTGCCGCCGTCCATCAACATCCGCAGGCCTGCCATCGCCGCCAATGGTTGTGATGTTGCAACCATCCCGTTGCGAGCCTTGATATTCGAGCGACGAGACTTAAACTCCATATGCACTATCCATCTATACAGAATGCGCCAGCCACGGAAGCTAGGCGAAGCGTAGCTTCAACATTGACCACTGGAGGACCATTTTCAGTGAGTCGTACTGTAGCTTGCTGATCTTCAGAAAGAGTAAACGATCGCTCACCGTCCAAGGCAATCGTACAAGGACGGTATGAAACTTCAATCTCGTCAGAGACAATTAAGGGACGCCACGACTTCACTCCGATAGGCGAAATCATTCCGGGAGCGACAGGGGCAGTTACGGTTGTGCCACCATCTCCAAGTTCCAAGTAAAGGCCGGTAGTGCCATTCGCTGCGAAGGACGGCAACCTAGAGCCAATAGCCGCTAGGCCTATACTTGCTGGATATAGTCCGGTAACAAAGACGCCATGAACGGTAGACATATCCCAAATAGCTCGCGCACCGACATACCATTCTTTCGAGACGGCTACATCAACAAGCGCAATATCCCGCAACTCTCCGTCAACATAAATTTCTAGGCGACGGGTAGGTCTCAAGCTGTCCGCATGGTCAACCAACCCACGGGCTACAATTCCAGCGGCAAGGCCGGCTACAGTACCCTCGACTAACTGAGGGAATACGTTATTTGTGCCTGTCGAAACGGGCATTAGAGGAATAGATCCGGAACCCTTTGCTACGGCTCGATTCGTTCCGTCACCACCGAGCGTGATGAGACATCCTACTCCCTGCTCACGCATCAGTGTGGCGGCCTTTGTAGAGTCAATCTCTTCATAAAAAATAGACATATCAAGAAAAGAGATATCTAGTGTAGTAGTCATATCTTGCGTCGCCCTTCGGGCAAGCATGTCAGGGTCGGGCATAAATATGACTTTGTCGACCCCTGACGCATCGAGTCCAACGACTAAGCGTTTAATGATGTTTACCTTTTCGTCGTTAGGCACAAACCTTCCCTGGGCAACGAGACGACGGATATCCTTGCCAGCAGCCGGGTTCGCGATGATGCCAACAGTTGTCACGGCCAACAGACTCTAAAGTTCCAGGACGTTGGATTTTGCTATTTGGGGAAAAAGAGAGTTGCGGAGGTGTCCACCGGTGAGGATTGCCGCTACCTTCTTCCCGGAAAGTTCTTGCTTATGGGTAGCGAAGGCAGCTGCACAGATTGCACCGGACGGCTCTATCATAGCCTGTTCCAATTCCATAAGAGTCCGGACAGCGGGTAATAAGAGGGATTCTTCAATCAGCCACGTTTCATGGACTAGAGCACGAAGCTCTTCGACCATGGGTACAATAGGCATTCTTACATCCAGCCCGTCTGCCTCGGTGAAGGTTGGAGCAGTCTCGTCCCAAGCTTCACCTTTCAAGCCTTGTGCCATAGAAGGCGAACCGGAGGGTACTAGTGCAACGACCTTGGTTCGTGGGCTACGTTCACGGAATACGGTGGCAATACCCTTTATTAGTGACCCGTTTCCCAATGGCACGAGAACATAGTCCCAGTTCTCAGCGGCGTCTAGCAACTCAAGCCCTATGGTCGCTGCTCCAAAGGCCATCCCTTCAATAACGCCGTCTTCCCAAAAGGCCGCTCCGGCTTCCTCGGATTTTTCACGGCAGTACTCCTTGGCGACATCGAAGTCGCTTCCATGGTGGACTACCTCCGCGCCGGTAAGACGGATCTTCTCGACTTTGGATGGATTAGCACCCTCGGGCACGAAAACTGTGACCTTTACGTGGTGCCGCTTCCCAGCCTCGGCGATACCTAGCCCATAGTTCCCTGCAGAAGCAACATACACGCCCTGTGGCGGTATTGAACTCTGATTCATTGCCATCGTAACGAGTCCGCCGCGAAGCTTGAACGAACCCACCGGCGTGCAGTCTTCACGCTTCAGCCAAATGTCGGCTTTTAGACGGGTGCTCAGAGTGTTAGCTCGTAGGAGTGGCGTAGGGAGCCATGCTTCGGACGACAAAATTTCCTGGGCAAATGCGGTATTCATGAATCCTTCGTTCTTATGATTATTCGCTGTGCTTTCTATGGGGCGCAATTATAGCAGCGCTAATCAGAAGTCTGGGGCATTGTGACTATGTATTGATGTTCAAACCAAGAGGGTCATCTACAAATTCAAGTTGCGCGAGGGCCAGCTGGATAGCCTGTGCGAGTACTTCATCGTTGGATTTTAGGCATTGAAGCAAAGAATGTTTGGCCGCAGCCCCGCCAATGTTCCCAAGCGCGGCTATTGAAGCGGTTTGGACTAGAACATCCTCGTCTTCAATGAGATTCACGATTCTGGGAATGATGGAGTCGTCTCCCAAACGCCCTGCAGCAGTGACTGCCTCATACCGAATTGCTGGGTCATCATTCTCCATCTCCTTTAGCACAGTTGGTAACCATCGAGGATTCGATGTCTGGCCCATGGCGAATAACGCACTTTGTTTGAGGTCTTCCTGGACACCTTCGTATGCCTCATGGATAAGTGTTGCGACCTCGTCATTTTCAAAGCACGCAATAGCTTCAATAGCCCGCCTCTTGACCGCCATATCCTCATCATTGCGATTGATTGCAGTCAACAAGGAATCGTAGACTCGCTTGGAATCTCGGAGAATCAGCTTTCCACGTTGCGCCAACATGCCGAAACGACGAAGGCCGAGCGCAGCTGCTATACGAACATGAGGATGAGAGTCTGTCGTTAGAATTTTCGTCAGAGGACGGATAAGGGTGCGTTCTTCAAATTCCCAGAGGCCACGGATGGCTTGTTCACGAACGTCAGGGTTGGAATCTGTGAGACATATTCGGAAAACGCCACTGAACTCTAATTCGACGTTCTCTTCACCAAGGACCAGAAGTTTTGAAACAAGGTCACGGCGACTTTCTTCAGGGACATTCACCCATTTGCGAGCGAATTGCTCAAGCTCATCCGCCGAAAGGCCTGAAAGATGTGGGAGTGTCGAGTGTTTGGTACCTTCAGACTCGTTCGTAAGAGTGTCGAAAAAGTCGGCGATAGACATAGGATTCATAAGTCAAACCTATCCTACTAAAAATCGAATACATACTGCAGTGTGGTATTTTAAACGAACCCTTATGCCTAAAAGAAATTCTGCCTCCGACTCCAGAATTAGCGTGCCAGACGTACTCGACCTATTGAGTAGTGAGTACGGTCCTGTGAAATGGACACCTCGCTACGACCCCCTCTCCGAATTGATATTTACTATCCTCTCCCAGCACACATCCGACATAAACTCAGGCAGAGCCTTCGACAATCTCTTACGGACATTCGGTTCTTTAGAAAATGTTGCCGTGGCTAGCGTTGAAGAGATTGAAGATGCTGTACGCATGGCTGGTTTGGCAAAAAGCAAAGCGCCTCGAATAAAGGACACGTTAGAAAGAGTGCACCGGCAAACCGACTCCTACGACCTATCCTTTCTTGGCGAAATGCCGATGGAAGAGGCCAAGGCTTGGTTAAAAAGTATCCCCGGGGTCGGGCCTAAAACGGCCGCGATAGTCTTATGTTTTTCCTTCGGGATGCCAGCAATGCCAGTAGATACTCACATTTACCGGGTGAGCAAAAGACTTGGATTCATTGGCCCAAAGATTTCTGCCGACCAGGCACACGACATTTTAGAGGAGATGGTTCCCGACGAAAACGTATTTTCGTTTCATGTGTATCTTATCAATCATGGTCGAAGAGTCTGTAAGGCTCTGCGGCCTTTGTGCAAACAATGCGTCCTAGCATGGGGCTGTCCATCTCGAGGACTTTTTTCAACAACCAAAGCAAATAAAGCAACCAAAATTGGTGCGCGAAAACGGCCTGCAGCTAAGTAACAACAGCTTGAAACCGAGTTCGCCGCACCGTAGACTAGAAAGTAATCTAAGGACAGAGTAAATCCCAGATTGGTGTGGTGAGAAGTGAAAGTAGGGATAATCAATGTCACCGGCTATTCAGGCGTAGAACTCGCCCGCATACTGCATCGCCACCCTGAAGCCGAGCTTGTGGCGGTCACGGGCCGAAGCTCGGCCGGGAAAAAACTTGGTGAAGTCTTTCCTCACCTTTCAGCTATTGACCTCACGATTACCGAGGAACTCCAGGATTCTGTAGATATAGTTATTTCGGCATTGCCGCAAACCGCAAGTGCAGAAAGACTCGCACCGATTATCGAACAAGGCATTCCGGCTATTGACATCAGCGCAGATTTCCGACTGAAAAACGTTGATGAATATAAAGCGTGGTACAAAATAGACCATCCCTGCCCTCAATACTTGGAGTCTGCTGTTTTTGGACTCCCCGAGCTGAACCGGAAAGAAGTCGCGGGGGCGAAGCTAATCGCCAACCCGGGATGCTATTCCACCGCAGTAATTTTGGCTCTGGCTCCCGCCATAAAAAGCGGCATCATAGAGCCGGACATTGTGGCCGATTGCAAGTCGGGGGTATCTGGTGCAGGCCGAAGTGCTTCACTTGGCACACTTTATTCAGAAGTGAACGAGAACGTCATGGCTTATTCAGTGGAGGGGCACCGTCACCTACCTGAGGTAATTCAGGAATTGGGAAGAGTATCCTCGGGCTCTCCACCTCAGATTACCCTTCTAATGCATCTCATTCCCATGACTAGGGGCATCCTGGTAAGTTGTTATGCAAAATTGAAAGAGGGAAAGATAACCGGAGGAGAGCAGGGAAGGTCCGAAGTGAGATCAATCTATTCCGACTTCTACAAGAACGAACCCTTCGTGCAGGTTGCTTCCGATCCTCCCCAGACTAAGCAAACACTTGGAAGCAACACCTGTCGGATATTCACTACCGTAGACTTGCGCACAAACCGGTTTATTGCCATAGCATGCTTGGATAATTTAGTAAAAGGTGCGGCAGGACAGGCTACACAAAACATGAATCTGATGTTCGATTTACCAGAAACCATGGGACTTGAACAACTCGCACTCTTCCCATAACAGCTTTATAGTGACAATATAAACTGCATACCCTCGTGCCCCCATCGTCTAGTGGACTAGGACAGCGGCCTTTCAAGCCGTCAACACGGATTCGAATTCCGTTGGGGGCACCACCACTCACTCTTGAACTCCTTTCGGGCTCAAACCTAGTCTAGCTTGGCGACATCTGGATGAATGGATACCGGAAGGCATCTGCATAGTACACTTCAACGTAATGCACACAAGCCTTTGCGTTTAAAGCTAACCGGACTATCGGATTGATGAACAAAATCCTCATAATTGCAGTGCTCCTTCTTGCGAGTGTAGGTGCAACAAATGCGTGTTTCTGGGGAGGAAGTTCATCGAAGCCGATTGAGTCACCCACAGCCGTCTTAGAAGACGACTCCGAACCCTCATCACCTACGCCTGAGATCTCAACTCCTACCGCTACACTCGCACCAGAGCCAACCCCCACCGTGAGGGTTCCGCCGACCCCCATTCCTACATTCGCTATAGAGCTGCCACAACTAGGAAACGTCAATTTAACGCCTTTTGCGCCGCAGGATTGGGAAGGGCCGCTTATCATCTCTTCAGTAAGGGGAGAGCGTACGACGGGTGAAGAACTCGCTACAGATGCGAATCATTTCGTGAGCTTTGCTATAGCTAACGATGGTGAAGACCCGTTATCCCTCGGTTTTTTTGTGGATTTATATATCGAGGAATTTCCAGTCCAGCGTTTTCCATTCCCCGGGCCACTAGCAGCCCAACAGATACTCACTTTGACCGATTGGTCTTCGCTGAGAGAATTCATCTCGCTTGCCCCTGGTGAGCAAACTATACGACTCGTTGTTGACCCCACGAACCTTATCCCAGAAACCAACGAAAACGACAACATTGTTGAACTGACCATAGTCTGGAGCGGGGAAGTTAGCACTGAGATGCAAGCCGTATCTCCCAGGGCTCCAAATCTTGTCCCTGTAATGTTGAGTGGGTGGGACGATTCTGTTGTCGCTACTAGTTATCCGGAGTACAGCGCCGAAATGGGCCCGCTCTCTGTCAATGTCCGCACCTATTTTGCATATAGTTTTGCAAATCAAGGACTCTCAAGTATTCCTGGCAGAGTGTTAGTGGATTTATATCTTGATGATATTTGGATTCTCAGAGATTACTGGTCCAATGTGCTTGCTGGGAGCGTTATTCAGAGGCAACCCTGGGGTGATGTCCAACAAGTCCTGTATCTGACACCGGGCGAACATACTATCACGCTGGTGCTGGACCCCACCAATCTCATCAAAGAAACCAATGAGAACGACAACACCGTAACAAGGCGGTTCACCTGGCATACTGGAGCCGTTCCCGCGCGAAACATCAACGATGAACAGGGTGACGAACTGGCCGCTCCGGCGGAACTTACTCTTCCAAACCTTGTTCCCGGATGGCTCTGGCAATGGGACGGCCCAATCGTTGTTGCCAGTGGAGAGAAGACGCATCGGGACAGCCAAATGACGACACTATCGAGTGTCTATGTTGACGTTGTTGTCTTTAATGAAAGCATTGTAGAAGCGACCTCGCCTTTCGAGGTTGACTTCTACTTCGATGACCGCAAGATTCATACCTTTCAAATGTCCTCGCCCACTCCTGCCATATCATTTCGCATCACTGAAGATTGGGACGGAATATTACGAGCACTACAGATTGAAGAAGGTAGTCATACCCTCAAAATCGTAATCGACCCTCAGAATTTAGTGAAAGAGGCGAACGAAACAGACAATATTTTTTCAAAAACGGTTGTTTGGCGGGATTTTCAAGAGCCGCCCGCTCAACTCAAAACCTATTCAAACAGCCAATTGAATGCGATGCTTTCAAACCTCCAGGAATTGCTCGATAGCTCTGAGCCATTACGCACTCCTGGTGGCCGGGATTACTCGCAGGATGTCTTGCAGGTCGTGGACGCCGGTTACTATTTGATAACTGGAAAAAGCTTGCTGGATGAAGATGTCGAAATCCTTCTTCTTGATAGAGAAGAATACCTGACATGGATAGATGACACGTATCGAGAAAAATTTGCCGTTGCGGAGGAGTCTCACTATTCGTCGTTACTTAGAAGTAAAGAGAGAGATAAGCGTGACTCAGTCGCTAAGAAAGAAAGGCGATTTGGGAAAATCAACATAGTTGTTGATGTCAGTGGTGGAATTTCAGACGTCTTCGTCTCGTTGGTTCATGAGATTGGTCACATGCTTCAGGATATGAGAAATCCCGCTCAAACCGAGGCAGCGAATGGCCTATCCATCGCGGCCATCAAGGAAGCTCAAGCGCAACAGTTTGAACGTGCATTTTGGCTACTGTTGCAAGACTTCACGGGAAGGAACCTGCTCGGATACCCCGCATACGATGGGTACAATGCATTTATCGAGGGCAGGGTGGGTGAATTACTCCAGAATATTGAAAATTCCGAACATGCACTTGGCCGTCTCCTTCAGTGGCAAGCAATATTGACTGACCCTAACTTGTCTGTACTGAGGCAACAGCTACTTTCCAGAGGACAGCTAGACGCTCGGGCCTCGTTACAGCTATTCGACTATCTTGTTTCACTTCCGCCTGAAATAGCGACAGAATACGTAAACCAACGCATGGAGAGTCTGGCGGTCAATATCCAGGCCATTGTTTCCATGGCGAAGTCTCGTTTAGATTCGCGTATAGGCGCTGAAACGGAAGGCTCTGCAGCCTTCAGAGAACTCAAACTACTCGCACCGTAGACGCGCGTAGCGCCTTGAGGATAGACATGATACTGTCTATTGCAGATGGCGTTTGGCCCTCGAGTCTGAGCAAGGACTATCTCGATGATTCATGACGGCAAAGAGAGCTTTGGCGGCTACTTGGAAGACTTCAAACCTGGAGATATATTCAAACATTGGCCGGGCAAAACCATTACCGAGATGGACAATCACCTCTTCTCCCTCCTCACGATGAACACCAACCCGCTCCATTTCGATGAGCATTACATGAAAGAGCACCAGTACGGAAAAATATTGGTCAACGGCGTGCTCGTTATGGCCTTGGTTGTGGGGATGAGTGTCCGCGAGACTTCAGGCAAAGCTGTTGCCAATCTCGAGTACGAACGTGTTACTCATAAAGGCCCGGTCTTTCAGGGCGACACCATCTACGCCGAGAGCGAAATTCTTGAAGTGCGTCCCACACGCAGCCGACCCGACCGCGGTGTTGTGTACATAGAAAGTCGTGGCATTAATCAACGAGGGGAGACCGTCTTGACCTTGCGTCGCCGGTTTCTCGTGCCTAAGCGTCCCAGTTAATCAGTCGCGAGTTGGAATCTTGAGGAAAAGGTACTCGCATAGTCTACCTTGCGAAGACACTTTTCCAGTATCGTTGATAGCAGTATGAAGGAAGTCACCTCTAAATTCACCGTGTCCACCCATTACGACAGGCGATTGTTTGAATACGACATCGCCGGCTCGATAGCTCACGCCAAAATGCTTGGTAAACAGGCCATCATCACCCAGGAAGAAGCGAGCGAGATTGCTGACGGCCTGGCACAAGTTCGCAAAGAGATTCGGGACGACACGTTTCCGTGGCGGGAAGAACTCGAAGACGTTCACATGAACATCGAACGGCGGCTGCACGAAAAAATCGGTGAGGTCGCTGGCAAATTGCACACCGCCCGGTCGCGCAACGACCAGATCGCCCTGGACATGCGCATGTATGCCAAAGACGCCATTACGCAAACGCTCGGCAAGTTGGCGGGACTACGACGCACCTTCGTTAAGCGGGCCGAGAAGAGCCTTGATGTAATCCTGCCTGGCTACACCCACGTTCAGCGCGGACAGCCCGTGCTGTTCGCACACCACATGCTGGCCTACTTTGAGATGTTTAGCCGAGACGTCGAGCGTTTCCAGCAGGTCTATCAGCGGGCCGACGTCATGCCGCTCGGTAGCGGTGCACTCGCGGGTTCGCCGTACCCTCTCGACCGCGAGTTCGTGGCCAAAGAATTGGGCTTCAGCAAAGTATCTGCCAACAGCATGGATGCTGTATCTGACCGCGATTTCCTATTAGACCTGCATGCTGCCGCCGCCACCTGCACGGTGCACTTGTCGCGGTTGGCAGAAGAACTTGTCCTTTGGAGTTCAGCCGAGTTTGGCTTTATCGGGATGGCCGAAGAGTTCACCACCGGCAGCAGCCTCATGCCACAAAAGCGGAATCCCGACTTCGCCGAGCTGGTACGGGGCCGCAGTGGAAAGATCTTCGGCAACCTGATTGGGTTGCTCACCATGCTCAAGGGCCTACCGCTTACATACAATCGGGACTTTCAAGAAGACAAAGAAGGCACCTTCGAGACCATAGATACGTTGCTGCCCTGCCTGGAAGTCTCAGCGGGCATGGTTGAGACAATGACTCTAAGACCTGAACGAATGAGACACGCTGCCCAAGAAAGCTACGTTCTCGCCACAGATATCGCAGACTACCTCGTCCGAAAGGGTATGCCCTTTCGCGAGGCCCACGGAGTCGTATCCGAACTTTCCTCGCACGCTGTCAAACAGGGTAAGTTCTTTCACCAACTGCCCCTGTCCGACTACCAGAGATTCTCGAAACTGTTCGACAAAGATGTGTTGGGAGTGACCGTAGACGCGTCTATCGCCGCCCGAGACGTTCCCGGTGGCACGGCACGCAATCAGGTCGAGAAGGCACTCGTGGTCGCGAAACAGGCTTTGGGCAAATAGAAGTGACGGCCGTCAAAATCGCACCCTCCATTTTGTCGGCGGACTTTAGCCGCCTCGGCGAACACATAGCCGAAGCTGACGAAGGCGGCGCGGACATCTTCCACATAGACGTTATGGACGGGCACTTCGTCCCCAACCTCACCTTCGGCCCGCCGGTCATCAAGGCTGTCCGGCGCTGGACGAAGCTCCCCTTTGATGTGCACGTCATGGCTGAGAATCCTCAGAATCTTGTTTCCGGACTGGCCGATGCCGGAGCCGACTACATCACCGTTCATGCCGAAGCCTGCACCCACTTGCACCGCGTGGTTCACCAGATACAACAGGCAGGAGTAAAGGCGGGTGTAGCCCTTAATCCCGCTACTCCGCTTTCAGCCGTCGAAGAAGTCCTTGTCGACCTTGACCTGCTGCTCGTCATGTCCGTGAACCCTGGTTTCGGTGGACAGGCGTTCATTGAAGAATCGGTGGAGAAACTTCGTCGCGCTCGCAAACTATTAGACAAACACAATGCCAAGGCTGAACTGCAGATTGACGGCGGTGTGAGTCAGAAAAACGCTAAGCGTGTTGCCGAAGCGGGCGCATCCATCCTTGTCGCAGGCTCGGCCGTCTTCGCAGCCGACGTACCTGTGGCCCAGGCCATTGCCCGTATCCGTGCCTCGCTAGCCTAGGGCTCGCCCGGTTGCCTTCACCGTCGCCTCGATATCGGCATCTGTATGCACAGTCGATACGAACATCGATTCGAACGCCGCCGGCGCCAGGTACACACCCTCTTCCAGCATCCTGTGAAAGAACCTCGCGTATCCCTCTTTGTCCGACGCAGTCACCGAAGGCCAGCCGGTCACCTCGTCTTGAGTAAAGAACAGCGTCATCATCGAACCAACCCGGTTGATACGCAGAGGCACCTCGGCTTTTTGGAACGCTGCCTGAAATCCACCTGTCAACTTCACAGCCTTGCTCTCTAGCTGGTCATAAATTCCAGGGCGTTTCAGCAACTCCAACGTTTTGATACCTGCCGCCATCGCTACCGGATTCCCCGACAGCGTTCCCGCCTGATACATCGGTCCTAATGGAGACACCGTTTCCATGATGTCCTGTCGCCCGCCGTACGCGCCCACCGGCATTCCGCCACCGATGATTTTCCCCAGGCACGTGACGTCCGGCTTCACGCCAAAGATTTCTTGCGCGCCGCCATAGGCCACACGAAATCCAGTAATCACCTCGTCGAAAATAAGTAAAGCATCGTGGTCTAAGGTCAGTTTGCGTAATCCTTCGAGGAACCCCGGCTGTGGGGGAACGACGCCCATATTGCCTGCGATTGGCTCCACAATAACGCACGCGATGTGGTTCTTGTTGGCCTTAAATAGCCTCTCGACCGAGTCCAGGTCGTTGTACTGCGCCACCAGCGTGTCCTGCGCAAACGATGCCGTTACACCCGCGCTGTCTGGTGTCCCGTGTGTCGCCGCGCCTGAGCCGGCAGCCACCAGCAGCGCATCGGCATGGCCGTGATAGCCACCGTCGAACTTCACGATTTTCGGACGTCCCGTGAACGCCCGCGCCAGTCGCAACGCGCTCATTCCCGCCTCGGTACCTGAGCTGACGAACCGTACCATGTCCATAGATGGATACGCATCCACCACTAACGCAGCCAGCCTGTTTTCCGCCTCCGTCGGTGCACCAAAGCTCATCCCGTTATCCACCGCCTGCTTTACTGCGGCGACCACCTCCGGATGTGCGTGTCCGAGAATCAGCGGCCCCCACGAATCGACATAGTCGATATACTCGTTGCCGTCCACGTCCCATACATGGGAGCCTTTCCCGCGGGCCATGAACAACGGATCACCGCCCACACCTTTCCAAGAGCGCGCCGGACTGTTTACCCCTCCGGGCATTAGCGTCTTGGCTGTCTTATATAACTCCTGTGACTTCCTACGCTGTAACTGCATGATATAGGCTGCAAATCTCCTGACTGATTAGATACTAATACCGTCCCACCAGCGTTCGGATGAACTCCCGGGTGCGTTTCTGCGTTTCTTTCGCGAGCGTGTCGGTTCCTAACGGGAACGGCGTCACCAAAAGGTCGGAAGCACCTATCTCGGCGAACTGTTTCAACTCGCGCTCGACAGTTTTCTCGTCGCCGACAATCGCCAAGTCGTGCGGGTGCAGTACCCGTTCGATGTCTAGAAGACGCCGGTAACTCGGCAGACGTCCGTATACCCGAAGGTCACCCACGAGCCGATTGTTCACCTCATCCGGCTTGTTCGTCACCGCGACCGCAACCCCTGCGCTGATTCTGGGAGCCGGTCGTCCCGCCTCCTTCGCTGCTTCCGAGATACGGGGGATGATGTGGGTCTCCAGCGTCTGCGGCCCGGCCATCCAGGTCACTGTCCCGTCCGCCATCTCTCCCGCCAGCTTGAGCATCTTCGGGCCCAGGGCCGCCAGCAGGATAGGGCAGGGGGTTGCGCCCGGAACGGCGATAGTCCCGCTGACCTTGAAGAGATCTCCGGTGAAATCCACAGCCCGTTCATGAACCAGCGAATGCAATATCGTCAGATACTCGCGCATATGCTTCGCCAGTTGGTCGAAAGACAGCCCCCAGGCGCCTTCAACCGTGACCTTGTGAGAGAGTCCGATGCCCAGCGTGAGTCGGCCGTTTGTCGCCGACTGCGCCGTCATCGCCTCCTGGGCCATGACCATGGGATGTCGGGGAAACGTCGGGACCACCGCCGTGCCCATCTCGATACGTTTTGTCCGCTGGCCTGCCATCGCGATGACCGACAGCACCTCAGGGCCAAGTATCTGCGCGAACCAGAAACTGTCGAAACCCTCCTCTTCCGCCTTTACTACCTCATCGACGAGCGCCGATATTGTGGGAGCCGTGATTCCCGAGCCGAAAAAGAGTCCGATTTTCATGAGAAAACTCCTGCGGTCAGGTTCTTTACAAACGATACCCCAAGCCACCCGAAGAAGGAAGGTACAATACTTGAAGCTCTTATGAAAATACTCGGTATCGAAACATCATGCGATGAGACCGCCGTAGCCGTTGTGGAAGACGGCCGCCGCTTGCTGTCAAACATCGTTGCCACCCAGGTCGAGATGCACGCGAAATACGGTGGCATTGTTCCTGAACTCGCCTCTCGCCAGCACATGATTACCATGCTGCCCGTTGTCGAACAAGCACTTGAACGCGCGGGGACCGACCTGTCAGACATCGATGGAGTCGCGGTTACCCACGGCCCTGGCCTGGCCGGTGCACTGCTGGTAGGTGTGAACAGTGCAAAAGGGCTCGCATTAGCCAAAAACCTTCCCCTGATTGGCATCAATCACCTGGAAGGCCATGTCTACGCAGGCTGGCTCGAAGATCATGAACCGGAGACAAGTCCAGGTTTCCCCCTTATGTGCCTCATCGCCTCCGGCGGCCACACCGACCTGATTCTCATGAAAGGGCACGGCGAGTTCCGTCTGGTCGGACGTACTCGAGACGACGCTGCTGGCGAAGCCTTCGACAAAGCGGCCCGTATTTTAGAACTGGGCTTCCCCGGTGGCCCGGCCATCCAGAAAATCGCTGAGATGCCTGCCGTACAAACGGAACCATTTACCCGACCATTGGTGAGGGACTCTCTGGACTTCAGCTTCAGCGGCTTGAAGTCTGCCATGGTGCGTCGCGCGCAGGAAAAAGAACTGTATCCGAAAAAAGGTGACGACCCGTTGGATGCCGGGATAGTGGCTGGCCTTGCTGCCGAGTTTCAAGCCGCCATCGTCGATTCGATGGTGGACAAAACCCTTCAGGCCGCCGCCGAGTACAACGTCAACGGGATCGTGTTGGGCGGCGGCGTCGCCGCGAACGCGCTGCTGCGCCGGGAGATGGCGAGGCGTAGCCCCGTGGAAGTGGTTGTCCCCAGCCCGAAGCTGTGTACCGATAACGGCGCGATGATAGGGGCTGCAGCGTATTTTCGGATGCGCGACGGGTTCCGCTATGAGTGGGATTTGGACGTCGTGCCGGGTTTAGGGCTCGGTTAAGTTCCGTCCTCGCCTCGCCGCGGTCTTTGCCTTGATACAACCTGGCAATGAAGTTGTAGGCGTCGTCAACCGCCCGTTTCGTCTTCAGTGTGAAATGGACTTCTGCTTTCCCCGCATTGATCCGCATCGAACCGCCAGATGGGACAAGTACCCGCTCGGCGAACATATATACACCCATCAAGCCCACGAGAACGCCTGCGATTGCAGCGGCGACAGTGTTATCAATAACCCGCCACAGCAAGATAGCTATGATAAGAGCGAGCACTCCCCAGAGATAGGAACTGAACCCGAGCTTCTCGGATTCTACCTGTACCGAAGTAATGTCCGGCAGCGCCATGAACGAAGCTGCTTCTTGATTCGCTCCACTTCGCACATAAATCAGCCGCCGATTCGTCAGCACCAGATTCTCGGTGCCGGTCTCCCGGCTGTCTACCAAGCCGCCTTCCGGCTCCAGCACCGAATCCACATCTTCTTCATCCATTAACACAATATCGGTAATGGAACTGGTGGAATCGGCGTGGGAAGAGGTTTCTAGTGGAGATAGCGATTGATTATAGTGATTGTCGTCTTGCACGTGGGGAATCCTTCACACCGATGGTATCATGGGGCCCCTTCAGCCTCCAAGCGTAAATAGACTGTCCCATGGCATTGTGATATTCTCCACAAAACCTACTTTGTGAACTATCTGAGGAGCCTTGCATGGAACGTCCCATCTTTAAACCGATTGGAACGCCGGTCGAGGAACTCGACACCCCGGCCTTGACCCTCGACATGGGCGTATTTGAAAAAAACCTGCAAATCGTCCACTCATTCTTCAAGAAGAGCGATGCGAAGCTACGGCCTTACGTTGGCACTCACCGTACCCCTGCGTTAGCGCACAAGCAGTTGGCCGCGGGTGGAACGGTCGGCGGCGTCGCGGTTGGCACGGTTGGGCAGGCCGAGGTCTTTGTGAACGCGGGGGTAAATGATGTCCTAATCACCACCGTGATTCCTATGCAGTCCAAAGCTGCACGGATTGTTGCCCTGGCACACAGAGCCACGATGACGGTCGTGGTTGATAATGTTGCCAATATTGATGTCCTCTCGAAGGCGGCGAAAGCTGGCGGCGTGACGCTGAATGTTGCCGTGGATGTGCATACCCGTCTGAATGGCACGGGTGTCGAGCCAGGGAAACCGGCCGTAGACCTGGCGCAGCAGGTGGCGAAGGCGGATGGGTTGGAGTTCGCGGGGTTTCACTCCTACGAGGGGGCGATTCCGGGCAACGGTGAGGCCGTTGCGAAGGAGTCGCGGAAGTGGATACAGAAGGTTTTGGACACCCGCGAGGCCGCCGAGAAGGCCGGTCTGGATGTGAAAAGCGTGGTTGTCGGCGGGACGCACAACTACGACATCGCCGCTGGAATGAAAGGTGTTACTGAAGTCCCCGCCGGAACGTACGCGTTGCTGGACGAGCGCTACCGTACGCAGCGGAGCGAGTTGAAGTCCGCAGCAAGCATCATGGCCACTATTATCAGCACACCCGCTTCAAACGTTGCAGTGGGGGACGCGGGCATGAAGTCGTGCGGCAACGACACCGGTTTGCCGGGCATACCGGGCAGGCCAGATTTGAGCATTAGTTATCTCAGCGCGGAGCACACGAATTTCATCATGGATAAGGCTGAGAGGCCGTTCACGCTTGGTGAAAAAGTAAGGCTTACACCGTGGGAGATTGCGGTTACCTGCAACCTCTACGATTACATGATGGCTGTGCGCAACGGCAAGCTGGAAGCCATTTTGGATGTCACCGCGCGCGGACGATACCGATAACCACTTTTCAGACAGATAGTAGGAGATAGCAAATGGAAACCTACAAGCCCAATCCCGGAACTCCTGTCGCGGACCTGGACACGCCGTGTCTGATTCTCGAACTGGATAGCCTTGAACATAACTTCAAGGTTATCGCCGACACGTACAAAGACACGGACGTAAAACTCCGCGCCCACATGAAGAACGTCAAGAGCCCCATGCTTGCCAAGATGCAGATGGATATCGGCGGAACCGTCAACGGCGTCTGTTGCGCCAAGGTCGCGGAGGCCGAGGTGATGGTGCAGGGAGGCATTGACGATATCTTAATCCCGAACGAAATCGTGACCAAGGATAAGATTAAACGTGTCTGCTCACTGGCCCATAAAGCCAAGATAGCCGTGTGTGTGGACAACCCGCAGAACCTGCGGGATCTGTCCGCCCAGGCATCTGCGAGTGGCGTCACGCTGGGTGTCGCAATAGAAGTGGACACTTCGATGGGCCGTGGCGGCATCCGCAGTCCGGAAGAGGGCGTGGAGCTGGCGAAGCTGGCGACATCGCTGCCGGGTATTCACTTCAAAGGAGTGATGAGCCACCAGTCTCTCAAGGGTGAGGGGGACAAAGAGACGCGCTACATCGAAGGACGCCGGTATATCCAGATGTGTCTCGACGTTCGGGACGCCATCGAAAAGGCTGGCATTCCTGTCGAGTACGTGTCCACGGGCGAGACGTTCACCTACGACGTGGCAACCGAGATTCCGGGAATCACCGATGTTGAAGGTGGCACCTACGCACTCATGAGCACGTTCCTATCGTATATGACAGAGTTCGAGTACGCCGGCTTGATGCTGGGTACAGTCATCAGCACACCCCGTCCGGGCGTCGCCATCGGCGATTCAGGCATGCGGGCCGTAGGTGCGATGTGCACTTATGCGGAAGCGTGGCCTGTGGTGCACAGCCCTGAAGGGTTGACCGTCTCCGAGATGTACGACGAGCAAGTTGTGCTCACGTCCAAGGGCGCTATGCCTCTCAAAGTGGGGGACAAGTACTTCCTGCGTTTGGGTCAGCAGGACGTTACGGTGAACCGTTTCGACCACTACATCGGCGTTCGCAACGGTGCCGTTGAAGCGGTCTGGGACATTCCCGCGCGGGGATGCTTCCACTAAGAAACCTGTCGGATTAGGCGGTTACGAGAGCCTTTCGCTTCTTTTCGATGGCCTGCAGCAGGTCGTCGTAGGACGCGATGAACTTGCCTACTCCGTCGTCCTGTAATTCCTGCATAGTTTTGTTCAGGTCAATGCCCACTTTTTCGGCCAGCCGGAACGCCTCCATCGCCGCGTCCACACCCTGATCCATGGTGTTGCCGGGCGTCCCGTGGTCGCGGAACGCGGGTACCGTCGCCGGAGCCATAGTAACCACGGTCTCCGGCGCGATGAGCGCATCAACGTAGTAGGTGTCGGGGAAGTTGGGGTCTTTGGTGGAAGTGGAGGCGGTCAGGACCCGCTGGGGTCGTGCTCCTTTTTCTTCCAGTCCCTTGAACCGGGCGCTATGGAAGAACTGCTTGTAGTGTAGATAACACAACTTGCCGTTGGCGATGGCCACTTTGCCTCTAAGTACCTGCAACTCTTTACGCCGCACTTCATCCCTCTCGGTTTTCAGCATACCGTCAATCCGACCGTCTATATTTGAATCTATGCGTGACACGAACATCGAGGCCACGGATGCAATCTCGTCGAGAGGCAGACCACGCTTGGCCCGCTCCTCCATCGCCGAGATGTAGGTTTCGGCGACCGCATCGTAGTTGTCTAAAGAAAACATCAGGGTGTTGTTCACGCTCACGCCGTTGACGAGCAGTTCTCTGGTGGCGGCGATGCCTGCGGGGGTGGCCGGAACCTTGACGAGGAGATTGGGACGGTTCACAAGCTCCTTCAGGCGATAGCCCTCGGAGATGCTCATCTTCACGTCGTGGGCGATATGAGGGTTTTCTTCAAGACTTATGAACCCATCCGTTCCATGACTTGCGTCGTAGACCGGACGCAGGATATCGCAGGCGTCCTGGATGTCTTTCTGGGCGATAACGTCGAAGATTTCTTCTTTGTTTTTGCCCTTCCGGCCCTCCCGTTCGATGGTTTCGTCGTAGAGGGAACTGCTGGCGATGGCCTGCTGAAATATTGTGGGGTTGGAGGTGATGCCACGAAGTCCGTCGTCTTCCACCATTCGCTTCAAATCGCCGTTGGCAATCATGTCACGGCTCAGGCTGTCGTACCAAAAACTCTGGCCGAACTTGTGTAGTTCACGAAGCGGATTGTTCGCGTTCGCCATCACAGACCTCCTTCACACATCATTGAGAGCGTTTCAACACGGCTTTTGCGCGGGCTATCACATTGTCAACGGTGAAACCGTATTTTTCGAAGAGGACGTTGCCGGGGGCCGAGTGACCAAAGGTGGTTACCGAGACAGTGTCGCCGTGCGAGCCGACCCAGCGTTCCCAACCCAGTGGCGCCGCCGCCTCTACGGCTAGGCGCGCTGTGACCTTGGGAGGAAGTACGGAGTCGCGGTATTCCTGGGACTGGGCTTCGAACAGCTCCCAGCAGGGCATGGAAACGACCCTGACGTTCGTGCGGGAGGCGGCAAGTTGTTTCCCGGCCGCTAATGTCAGTGACACTTCCGAGCCGGACGCGATGAGCACAAGTTCGGGCGACGGGCCGGATTCCCACAACACATACGCGCCCTTGTGTAAGCCTTCGGGGCCGCCGAGACCGGTTCTGTCCAGCGTGGGCAGTTTTTGGCGTGTCAGGATGAGCGCGGTCGGGCCGTCTCTCCGGAGTATGGCTGCACGCCAGGCTTCGCGGGTCTCGTTAGCATCGGCGGGCCGGATGACGTGGTAGTTAGGAATGGCACGCAGGGAGGGCAGGTGTTCGACAGGCTGGTGCGTCGGGCCGTCCTCGCCAAGGCCTATCGAGTCGTGGGTGAAGATGTTGACAACTGGCGCGCCCATGAGCGCGCCTAGCCGAAGCGCGGGGCGCATGTAGTCGGAGAAGATGAGGAATGTCCCAGTGAAGGGGGTGGTTCCGCCGTAGAGCGCCATGCCGTTGGCGATGGAACCCATCGCGTGTTCGCGGACCCCGAACCATACGTTTCGCCCGGACTTGTTGTCGGCGGAAAAGTCTCCGGCGTCCTTCATCATAGTATTGGTGGAAGATGCCAGGTCTGCCGAGCCGCCCATAAGGGTGGGTAGCGTCTTTGCAAGTTGCTGTATCAGCTGTCCCGACGCCTCGCGGGTGGCCAGGGCTTTATCGGTCGGGAACTCGGGCAAATTCGCATCCCAGCCGCCGGGTAGCCGTCCTTCGATTACCAGCGTCTTGAACTCTTTTGCCAGGTCAGGGTGTTCTTTCGCATACCGGTCGAACAGTTGATTCCAGTCGCTCTGCAGCTTTTGGCCGCGTTCGAGGGACTTGCGTGTGTGGGATAAGGCTTGGTGGGGCACGTGGAACGGCTCCAGCGACGGGTAGCCGAGTTTGGTCTTGGTCTCCTTCACGGCATCGTCGCCGA
Source organism: Chloroflexota bacterium (assembly GCA_027625225.1). Taxonomy (GTDB): domain Bacteria; phylum Chloroflexota; class Dehalococcoidia; order Lucifugimonadales; family VGZR01; genus VGZR01. Next base: position 19,749 of record JAQBWG010000006.1, read on the forward strand.
GCGGCTTGCCGTGTGCCTCGGACGAGTTCTCCACCGGGCTTCCGAACCCGATACGGGAGTTTTGGATGATGAGCGATGGTTTGCTTCGTTCGCTCTGCGCGGCCTTGATGGCGTTCTCCAAGCCTACGATATCGTTCGCGTCGATGCCGTCCTGCACGTGCCAGCCGTACGCCTTGAACCGTGCCGCGACGTCCTCGACGAAGGTGATGGCGGTGCCGCCGTCAATGGAAATATGGTTGCTGTCGAAGATGTAGATGAGGTTCCCTAATCCCAGGGTGCCCGCCAGCGAGCCTGCTTCGTGGGAGACGCCCTCCATGAGGTCGCCGTCGCTACAAATGGAGTAGATAAAGTTGTCGACGACGGAGAGCTTCGGGCGGTTGTACTTCGCCGCGAGGAACTGCTCCGCGATGCCCATGCCGACGCCCATGGCGAAGCCCTGACCGAGCGGCCCGGTGCTCACCTCGACGCCGGGAATCGCGCCGTACTCGGGATGTCCGGCGGTCGGGCTGCCCCACTGCCGGAACCGCTTCAGGTCGTCCAGACTGACGCCGTAGCCGGCCATGTAGAGCGCTGCGTACTGCACCGCCGAGGCGTGGCCGGCGGACAGGATGAAGCGGTCGCGGTTTACCCACCTGGGGTCTTTGGGGTTGTGCCGCATGATACGGTTCCAGAGTAAGTAGACGACGGGAGCGATTCCGAGAGGAGCGCCGGGATGGCCAGAGTTCGCCGCTTGTACCATGTCTATGCTCAACGCGCGGATGGCATTGATGGAAAGCTGGTCTGTATCTGTCTGCGTTGTGGCCATATTCCTCAGAAATCCCCAGATTTGGTCAGTCAAAAAGTGCACTCTATGCAGGGGACTCTAACAAGAAGTTCGACCGGAAACAACACCTCGACAAGAGCATAAAAACCGTGGTAGTACCAATCAAAATGGGTAAAAGAGAAGGCCCTGTTTACAGCGTAAACAGGGCCTTCGTGAAGACTCGATTCGAAAAAAGTTTAGACGGTCTTTACCGCCTCTTTGCTTGTGTCGTAGTGCAACTCACACGCGTTTGGGTGCGCCGCAACATCGGCATTCACGGACGTCGCGGCGACGGCGCCCTGGGCCGCTGCGGTGATGGTTTGCTTGAGTTCGCCGGAGCCGTCCGTCAGGTCACCTGCGGCGTAGACGCCGTGTACGTTGGTGGCCATGAACTTGTCCACGATGACCTCGTCCTTGTCGTTTAGGGCCACGCCCAGTTCGACGGCAAGCTCCTTGCGGGGGTCGGCGCCGATCTCGATGAAGATGCCGTCCACCTTGAGCTCCTTCGAACCGTTGACTGGCTTGTCCAGCACGATGCTGTCGAGGCCGTCGGTGCCCTTCAGTTCGACGACGTTGGTTTCCATGAGGAAGGTCACATTCTCGGCGGCCTCCAGCGCTGTCAGGTTGACCGCTTCCGGCCGCCAGAACTTCTCGCCGCGGTAGACGACGTACACTTGCTTGGCGTATTTGCTCAGCAGCACTGCGCCCTTGATCGCAGCGTCGCCGCCGCCGACGACCGCCACGACGTTGTTTCTGTGCAGCGGGGCGTCGCAGGTCGAGCAGAACGACACGCCTCGTCCAGTCCACTCCTCTTCGTGGGGAAGATAGAGTCTGCGGCGCTCCCGACCGACCGCCAGGATGACCGTCGAGGCCTGGAATTTGTTGCCTTCGGTCGTCGTGGCTTCGAAGCAGTGGCCCTTCCTGGTTATGGAAGCAACGTTCTCGTCGATGATGGGCACGTCGTAATTCTCGGACTGAGCCTTAAAATTCATCATCAGCTCGAAGCCGTCAATGCCGACATAGCCGGGGTAGTTTTCGATAAGTCCGCCGGTTGCGGTTTCACCGCCGAACGTGGCGCCTAAAATGATTGGCTTTATCTGATAGCGAGCGGCGTACATCGCGGCGGCATAGCCGGCCGCACCTTGCCCGGCAATGATAACGTCGTACGTTTGGTTTGTTTTCCCGTTGTCTGACATGCAGTCCTCCGTATTAAATCAAGAGACTGGAACAATACAGCCTTATTGTATGTGATGCGGCAAATCTTGTGGCGATGCTACCAAAGTTGACAGACGTGTCCCACCCAGGATAATAGTGGCGCGACCGTCTCGCAAGAACCGTACATGAGCGCGGGTACCTATGGGCTTAGGCGACTGGTTATTTGCTTCTATCTACGACCTGCTGGCTTCGGGTGTGGAGAAGTCTTTACTTAAATACAGGCTTGCTACGGCAGGAATGGCGAAAGGCAACGTCCTGGAGGTAGGGGCGGGGACGGGCGCCAATCTGCCCTATTACCGC
>JAQBWG010000202.1 GCA_027625225.1 Chloroflexota bacterium
TGCTGGCAGGGGGGCAGGAAAAGCTGAAGGGGAAGATTATCCGTATAGGCCATATGGGACGTGTATCGGACGAAGAGATTCGCGGTACCATGGACGAGTTACGCGACGTGCTATCGCAGTCGACAGTGCAGGCCTGAGGAGTCCGTTTATGACTACATCCGAAACGCAGAAGGCTATCGGGCGGCTGAAGTTGCTGTTGGCCTCGGTGCGGAACAAAGAGGATGAGATGGAGTCGCTACGCCGAGACTTCGAGCGCCAGTTGCAGCGAGCAACACGGTCGGCAGTACACGGGGACGGGCCTCTTGACATGGCACTGTCGGCGATGAGTGAAATCGAGGGGCGGTTGCAGCACACGAAGTCGCAGTTGCGACATCTGGCGAGCGTGAAGAACCGAGCGCAGGGTGAGTTGGACGCACTGGAGCTGACAACGAAGGTAGAGAAGGCGAAGGCCGACTTGAAGACGCTACGGGAGCGGAAACAGTCCGGCACGCTTCAGGAAGGTGATGCAGAGGAGACGACGCGGCTGGAGCAATTTATCGAGGATGCGAGCATGCGTGCGGGGAAGAACATTACGGGCGAGAGCGAATAGTTCCGTGTTGTAATCGCCTTAGCTTAAGAGAATAGTCATAAACAAAGAGGGCCGTTCAACTGAACGGCCCTCTTTGTTTATGTTCGGGTAGGGTTAGTTAACCCGCAGCGGCTGTGGCAGCGGCCGGGCCAGCGGCGTCGGGGAACTCGGGCGGCTTGGAGTCGAAGAGGTCTTTCAAGATTTGTCCTTCAAGACTTTCGTTGGTTATGAGGTACTGTGCTATCTGATGCAATTTAGGTTTGTTGGCCTTGAGTATCCGCACGGCGGTCTGATGGGCGTTGTCTATGAGCGCACGTACTTCTTCGTCGATGGCTTCAGCGACTTTGTCGGAGTAGTCACGTTGCTCGGAAATCTCACGGCCGAGGAAGACCATTTCTTCGCGCTTCCCAAAGGTACGCGGGCCTAGTCTTTCACTCATGCCGTATCGGGTAACCATGGTGCGGGCGATGTTGGTGGCCTGCTCAATGTCGTTGCTGGCACCGGTGGTGATTTCACCGAAGATAACCTCTTCGGCTGCGCGTCCGCCGAGAGCAGCCGATAGCTGGTCTTTGAACTGGTTCTCGGTCCAGAGATGGCGTTCTTCGTCGGGTAAATAACGAGTATATCCGCCCATAGAGCCACGAGATACGATGGTAACTTTGAACACGGGGTCGGAGTGAGGGAGAAGATGGCCCACAAGCGCGTGTCCACCTTCGTGATAGGCAGTAATCTCTTTTTCTTTCGCATTAATGACCCGGCTTCTTCGGGCAGGGCCAGCAATAACTCTATCTATAGATTCGGCGAATTCCGAGAATGAGATGATTGTCTTGTTACGCCGGGCAGCTAGGATGGCAGCTTCGTTGACGAGGTTGGCGAGGTCGGCACCGCTGAATCCCGGAGTCTGCTTGGCGACAGTCTCAAGGCTAACGTCATCATGAATAGGCTTACCTTTGCTGTGCACTTCGAGAATCTTGGTACGCCCACGGACGTCCGGGTTGTCAAGAACGACACGGCGGTCGAATCGGCCAGGGCGAAGCAGCGCCGGGTCGAGGATGTCGGGGCGGTTGGTGGCGGCCATGACGATGACGTTGACGTTGGTGTCGAAGCCATCCATCTCAACGAGAATCTGATTGAGGGTTTGTTCGCGCTCATCGTGTCCACCACCGAGACCTGCGCCGCGGTGCCGTCCGACTGCGTCAATTTCATCCACGAAAATAATGGCGGGGGAATTACGTTTGGCCTGATCGAATAAGTCGCGTACGCGGGATGCGCCCACACCGACAAACATTTCGACGAACTCTGAACCGCTGATGGAGAAGAAGGGTACTCCTGCTTCTCCAGCTACGGCACGGGCAAGCAAGGTTTTCCCTGTACCCGGAGGGCCTACAAGTAGAACACCCTTGGGTATTCGAGCACCGATGTTCAGGAAGCGCTCGGGGAATTTGAGGAACTCCACTACTTCCTGAAGTTCACTCTTTGCCTCTTCTACTCCGGCTACATCGGCAAAGCTTACGGTTGGGTTGTTACCCATATGGAGACGGGCTTTGCTGCGACCAAAGCTGAATGTTTGACTAGAGTTCCCCTGAGCCTGGCGAATCATGAAGAGAATCAGGGCACCAAAGATAATCAACGGCAAGAATTGTAATGCGGTACCCAAGAAGCTACCGAAGCCGCCGGAGCCCTTGACTTCAATCTGAACGGCGGTCGCTCGGAGGTCCACACCAGCTTGTTGCAGTACTTCTACAAAGCTGGATCCCGGTTCTTTACGAGATTTGTATTCCTGTCCATCAGTGGCGAAAAGCTTTAAGTTATCGCCATTTACTTCGACTCGCTCGATTTTATTGCTAGCTACAAACCCTATGGCCTGATTGATGGGGATGTCTTGAGATCCACCGAGAGAATCGTTCATCAACGTAAAGAAGATGGCGATAATTGCCACAATTATGAGTAGATATATAAAGCTGTTGCGCATTTAACGAGAACTCATCCGGCCTAACTGGCCTTAATTTGCAACGAAGCGGTGCTCTTTGATGCTACGTACATGCTTAGGGAACCCGGTTCCATATTACATGAAACGAAGGGGGCAGGCAAAAGGTTTCCATATTGCGTTTCGCCCGCATATTACTTCTTGCCGAAATAACTGGTAGCCTAACCCGAACAACGCATCAAACGTTTATCAACTATCAATCCGTATATCCATGACAACTATGACTCACCGTTTCTCTTATCTGGCTCCCATTTCAATTGTTATTGTGGCGGTTGCCACTATAATCTCCGTCGCGGCTTGCTCGAATGAGCCGTCTACGCCAACGGTTACTGCGACGGCCACCACTGCGCCCACTCTTGCACCATCTCCGATAACGACCGCGACGGCCACTCCCATTCCAAGGTCAACGCCGGTTCCTTCACCTACTCCCAGAGCCACACCGAATGCAACTGAAGTTCCGGAGACGTCCCCCCTCGAAGAATTTGCAATCGAACTGGTGATGATGATGGTGGAGCAGCGATTCGCCGAGGCGGCCACGCATCTCGATGCGACGATGACCGAACTTATGCCAGGACCGGTGCTGGCACAGGCATGGGGGCAAATCGAGGCCCAGGCGGGCGTTTTCCAACGCATTGAACGGACACAATCGGTTATCGCAAATCCGTATACGGTAGTGGTATTAACTACTGTGTTCGAGGGATTCCCGCTCAATATCGAAATCACTTTCGACACAGAGCGGAAAATTGCGGGGTTGTTTTTCAGGCCCGCCGACGAGTACTCTCCGCCCGCGTACACTGACACGGGTTCATTCACTGAGATCGAGGTGGTGGTGGGCGAGGCGCCTTGGGAACTTTCAGG
>JAQBWG010000203.1 GCA_027625225.1 Chloroflexota bacterium
GCCGTATCGCAGTCCCCCTCTGACCGATCGTGCTCTCACACCGGTTACCCGTCTTAGGCTTGGTAGGCCATTACCCCACCAACTACCTGATAGGCCGCAAGCTCCTCCCAGAGCAGACACGGATTACTCCGTGCCCTTTTCCTCCCTAGACCGTAATCTAAGGAACGTACGGGGTATTAGACCGGATTTCTCCGGCTTATCCCCCTCTCCGGGGTAGATCACTTACGTGTTACTCAGCCGTCTGCCACTATCGTGATGAGTTGCCCCATCACAACCGTACAACTTGCATGCATTAGGCGCACCGCCAGCGTTCGTCCTGAGCCAGGATCAAACTCTATAGAAATTGTGTATTCCTTCCACTATCCAGTTGTTAAAGTGCGCACGCAGTTGGTTTTGCTGAACTAGGAAATCAGGTGAACCATCTGCTTGCTCAAGGGGAATGAAATACCCCTTTGGACGTAAGTCCTCACACATAGTAGCTGCAAAGCAGTCGTACGTCAAGTAGGCAAATCCAGCCTTTCTGCCTTGACAATGGCAAAAATTCGCACTAGCGTTGTCCCCGCACATCTTAGCTTGAAATGAGGACATCCTAGTGGTCAATTCGTTCGCCTATCCGGTGTCTACCCGTCCGGTTGTTATGGGCTCCCGGGGAATGGTCGCATCCGCGAACCCTATGGCGTCCCAGGCGGGCATGACCATGTTGCAAAACGGCGGTAACGCCTTCGACGCCGCCGTCGCCGTCGCCTCTACCTTGGGTGTCACCGAGCCGTTTATGTCCGGCCCCGGCGGCCTCGGCATCGCTCTCGTCTACGTCGCGAAAGAAGGAAAAGTGCGCGCGCTCGACTTCTCTGGCCGCGCCCCCAAAGGCGCGCAACCCGACCGATTCACACAGGAGAGCAAGGACATCGGTGTGCTCTCTTCTCTTATTCCGGGTAACGTCGCGGGCTGGCTCGAACTGCACGCCAAATATGGCTCCCTCGAACGCGAACAACTCTTCCTGCCTGCCATCAACTACGCCGAGAACGGCTTCGGCGTGACTTATTTCAACCACCGTCATTTCGTCAAACAAGGCCTGCGCCTTCAGCGCCACGCACCCTCAGCAGCCATTCTGTATACCCGTAACGGAAAAGTTCCCAAGCCAGGGCAACGTCAGGCATTCCCATTGCTGGCTGAATCCTTGAAGAAGATAGCGAAGCAAGGCCGTGACGTGTTTTACCTCGGTGAAATCGCAGAGAAAATCGTCGCGACCCAGAAAGAACTTGGCGGCCTCATCACTCAGGACGACCTTGCATCCTACAAAACCTCCTGGGTCGAACCCCTCTGTATTAACTACCGCGGCTACGACATGTACACCAACCCGCCGAACTCCACGGGCTTCCAGATACTCGAAACAATGAAAATCATCGAGACCTACAAGCCTTCCGAGCTTGCGTTCCAGCACCCAGATACTGTCCACGCCTTCATCGAAGCCGTGAAACTCGCCATGACCGACCGCATCTACTTCGGCGGCGACCCCGATTACGTCAAGGCCCCATTGAAGACTCTGCTATCTGACGATTACGCCAAAAAGCAGCGCAAACGCATCGACGCTAACGTGCCCAACATCTCACCTGGCGAGCACTTCGTCGCCAACAAGCCGCTTCGTGCCCTCAAGGCTGGTGTCCCCGGCGAGATTGACGGCGGCATGACCACCCACTTCGCAGTCGCCGACTCCGAAGGCAACGTCGTCTCCGTCACCCAGACACTCGGCGGTGGCTTCGGCTCTGCTGTGGCCATGGGAGACACCGGCGTCTTCCTCAACAACATGGCCTACTGGTTTGACCTTGCCGAAGGCGCGCCCAACCGTATCGGCCCCGGCAAACGGGTGGATTTTTGCGTTGCGCCGGTGCAGGTCTTCAAAGACGACCGGTTCACCCTCAGCCTGAGCACCCCCGGAAGCTGGGGTATTTTGCAGACGACGCCCCAAATGCTCATGAACGTCCTCGACTTCGGCATGAACATCCAGCAGGCCATCGACCAGCCACGGTTGCGCGTCTACGAAAAAACCATCGTCGAGATGGAAGAACGGTTTCCGGGCAACATGCGGCTCGACCTCGAAAACCGGGGCCACGAAGTCCGGGTACTCGAATCCTGGTCGCTCAACGTCGGTGGTGGCCACGGCATCTACCGCGACCCCGACGAAGGCATCTTCCAGGGTGGGGCCGACCCGCGTCGCGACGGCGTCGCCATCGGCTGGTAACAATGGCTGGTTCTAACCCAAAAGTTTTCGTCACACACAGCCCTGTCCCCGAAGCTGTAGCCGAACTCAAAAAGCATTTCGATGTCGAAGTCTGGGAAAAGCCTACGCCGCCCTCCAAGTCTGTGCTCAAAAAGAAGGCCGCAACCCACGCAGCACTTCTTACCCAGACCTATGACCTTATAGACGAAGAAGTCCTTGTGGGCGCCAAGGAATTGAAAGTCGTCGCCAATCGCGGCGCAACCTTCGATAACATAAACGTCGCCGCAGCCACCTCGCGCGGCATCCTCGTTGCCACCACACCTGATCTCCACCAGGAAACGTGCGCCGACATGACGTTCGGCCTCATCCTCGCCGCCGCTCGCCGCATCGCCCTCGCCGACCGGCACGTACGGGCAGAGCAGGGGGCCGCGTCCGACCAGACCTCGTACCTCGGAATGGACGTTCACGGCAAAACACTCGGCATCGTCGGCTTGGGGCGTATAGGCATGGCCGTCGCACGCCGCAGCATCGGCTTCGACATGCGCGTGCTGTACAACTCCCGTGTTCGCAATCAGGACTCGGAAAGCATGATGCGCATAGACTGGACATTCGGCCTCCAGCCGCTGCTCGCCGAGTCCGACTTCGTATCCCTCCACGTGCCGCTGACCGACAAGACCCGGTACATGATTGGCCGGAGAGAACTGAAGCTCATGCAGCCCACCTCCATCCTCGTCAACACTTCGCACAGCGCCGTCGTAGACAACGACGCGCTCTGCGAAGCCCTCACCGAACGCCGCATCGCCGGCGCCGCCCTCGACGTCAGCGACCCCGAGGCTATTCCGTCCGGCCATCCGTTGCTCGGTATGGACAACGTCGTTCTTAGCCCGCACATTGCAGACGCAAGCGCAGCGACCTTCCGCAAGATGAGCATGCTCGTCGTACAGAACATCATCGCCGCACTGAACGGTGACGCCATTCCCTCGTGCGTGAATCCGGAAGTCCTCAACAGCGGCACCAAAGTCACCGACATCACTAGGAAGCACCGGACTCGAAAGAAAAAATAGTACTCGGAGGCCGTGATATGAAAGAACGACTGGGCGCAGCCGTATGGGGCGCAGGTTGGGTTAGCACCGAGCACTTTAACGGATATACACGTAACCCTCAATCGCAAGTGG
>JAQBWG010000204.1 GCA_027625225.1 Chloroflexota bacterium
CGTCGGGCTCAAGCCCACCCACGGACGGGTGCCGCTTACCGGCCACTGGCCCGACACCCTGCTCCGCTTCATGCACGTGGGCCCCATGGCCCGCACCGTAAGCGATACCGTATTGTTGCTTTCGATCATCGCCGGCCCCGACGGTCGCGACCACTACGCCATGCCCGTCGAGCCGTTCAAGAATCGCAAATTCGACGCCGACATCTCCAAGCTGCGCATCGGCTGGACGACCGGCGCACCCTTCGCGCCCGTAGCCGCCGAGGTGAAGACGGTCGTCGGCAACGCCGCCAGCGCCTTTGCCGAACTGGGGTGCCGCGTCGAAGAGGTCACCCTCGACTCCATGGCCGAGATAGACCCCGTGTCGCTCACCACCGGCATCTACGCCGCAGAGGGCGGCAACTTCCTCGAACCGCTGGTCGTCGGTCGCGAGTCGGAGCTGTCTTCCAACATGCAGCAGCGCATGAAGATTCCTGCACCGGCCCCAAAGGAGTACCTCGCCGCCATCGAAAACCTGGAGCGCATGCGGGCGGGCTTCGCCACGGTCTGGGACAGGCACGACATCATCCTGTGCCCCGTTGGCCCGGTTCCTGCGCACCCGCACGAGCAGAACCCGCTGCTGGTGGACGGACGGGAAGTTGTCGCCCGCAGCGCCCTGCGCTCCACCATCCCCTTCGACCTCACCGGCTCGCCCGCCATCTCCGTGCCCTTCGGCTGGAGTTCGGACGGGATGCCCATTGGCGTGCAGCTTGTGGGCAAGCATTTTGCGGAGGCGACGGTGCTTCAAGCAGCGGCTGCCATCGAAGCCATGAACAAGACCAAAGACAAACATCCGGCCCTGAATGGTTTCACGAGCGCAACCTGATATCCTAAGGCCCCGGCAAAAGCACATAGTGCTGAAGTAGGAGGCGAACATCATGGCGAAAGCCGAAAACAAGCGAGAGGATCTGAAACGAAGACTGCAGGAGGACGGCATCGAGTACCTCCTGACCCAGTTCGTGGATATCCACGGCTCGGCCAAGACAAAGATGGTGCCCATCTCCCACTTCGACGATGTGGTAGACACCGGCGCGGGCTTTGCCGGCGGCGCACTCTGGGGCATGGGCCAGGGCCCGCACGCCCACGACATGCTCGCGCGCATTGACCTCAGCACCTACACGCCGCTTCCCTGGCAACCCAAGATTGCCCGGTTCGCGTCCGACCTGTTCGTGGACAACAAACCGCATCCCTACTGTCCGCGTCAGAACCTCAAGCGTGTGCTTGGCGGTCTCAAAGACCAGGGGTACGTGCTGAACGTCGGTATCGAGCCCGAACACTTCCTTGTAACCAGGAACGACGACGGCTCCATCGCCGTCTGGGACCCCGCCGGGGCCGAATCGCTCGAAAAGCCGTGCTACGACTTCAAGGGCATCTCGCCCGCAATGGACTACCTCCGCGACCTCATGGACGGTATGGCCAAGCTGGGGTGGGACCCGTACCAGTCCGACCACGAGGACGCCAACGGCCAGTACGAGGTCAACTTTATCTACGACGACGCCCTCATCACCTCCGACCGTTATACCTTCTTTAAGATGATGACCAGTCAGTTCGCCCAAAAGTACGGGGCGATCGCCACCCACATGCCCAAGCCTTTCACCGACCGCACCGGCAGCGCCGGCCACATCCACTACCACATGGCCGACGCATCGTCCGGCGAGAACGTGTTCATGGACGAGTCTGACGAGCAGGGCCTCGGCTTGTCCGAGATGGCCTACCACTTCATCGGCGGTGTGCTCGCTCACGCTCCCGCCCTCGTCGCCATCACTTCGCCGACCGTCAACTGCTACAAGCGCCTGCAGGTCGGCCGGTCGGCCCTCACCGGCTCCCGTTCGGGGTTCACCTGGACGCCCGCCTTCATCTCCTACGGCGACAACAACCGCACCCAGATGATTCGCACCGCAGGCCCCGGCCACTTCGAGGACCGTACGGTTTCCGGCGGCGCCAACCCCTACCTCGCCCTCGCAGCATACGTCGCCGCGGGGATGGACGGCGTGAAGCGCAAGCTCGACCCGGGCAAGGCCAACTTCGAAAACAACTACGCCCTCAGTCTGGAAGAAATCGAGAAGCGGGGCATCAAGGTTCTGCCCCAATCGCTCAAAGAAGCGTTGGAAGAACTCAAGAAAGACGATGTCATCCAAAGCGCCCTCGGCCCGATTGCCGGCGAGTTCATCAACCTGAAGGAGATGGAGTGGAACCGCTACCACCGCCAGGTAACCCAGTGGGAAATCGACCAGTACCTGACGCTGTTTTAAGGCAATAGCACACACATGTCATTCCTCATAAACTGCCCTAACTGTGGCGACCGCGGATTCATCGAATTCGGCTTCGGAGGCGAAGCGCAGTCCCGGCCTGCCCCCGACGCTTCCGACGAGTCGTGGACTTCGTACGTTTACCGCAAGGGCAACCACCAGGGCATGCAGACCGAATGGTGGTACCATCGCTTCGGCTGCCGACTGTGGTTCCTGGTAAACCGCAACACCAAGACCAACGAGGTGGTGGAGACCGCCTGGCCCAAGCTCAAGGACGGCAAGCCCGCTCCTGCGTGGAAAGGGAAGTAATGCAACCGATAGAAGGATTGCGGCTTTCTCCGCGCCCCGGCCAACTGATTGACCGGACCCAGCCCGTTGCCTTCACCTACAACGGCAACGCCGTCACCGCGTTCAAAGGCGACACCGTCGCCTCGGCCCTTTTCGCCTCCGGCATCACTATCTTCTCCCGCAGCTTCAAATACCACCGCCCGCGCGGCCTCCTGTGCGTGTCCGGCCGTTGCGCCAACTGCCTCGTCGCGGTGGACGGCGTCCCCAACGTCCGCGCCTGCACCGAGCCTGTCCGTGAGGGCATGGCCGTCAGGAGCCAGAACGCCTGGCCCAATGTGAATTTCGACCTTGCATCCATCCTCGACCGGTTCGACTGGGCCATGCCCGTGGGCTTCTACTACAAGGTATTCCACCAGCCCAAATTCCTGTGGAAACTCGTCCAGCCCATCATCCGGCGTGTCGGCGGCCTGGGCAAAATAGACATTACCGAAGACCCGCCGCACCGCCATCAGCACGTCAACATGCACGCCGACGTCACCGTCATCGGCGGCGGCCCCGCCGGCATGTCGGCCGCACTTGCTGCAGCGCGCGACGGCGTTCGCGTCACCCTCGTAGACGAACAAACCACCCTTGGCGGACACCTCCGGTTCGATTCCGCCATCCACAACATAACTTCGTTGGGCAAGGGCCTCACCGGCATGGACGTCGCTCAGCGGCTCGCGGCGCAGGTCAAGCAAGCCCCCGGTATCAAAGTACTCACCGGCGCCAGCGCCTTCGGCTGGTACTCCGACAACCTCGTCGGCGTTCTCACCGCCG
>JAQBWG010000205.1 GCA_027625225.1 Chloroflexota bacterium
CCACTGCATGCACGAAGTCGTCTTCTCCGCCCGCAACCTCAAGAAAAAGTACGGCGTGGGCGCCCTTGACGTCGCCAAGCGGCTCATAGACTACGGCATCCACCCGCCCACTATGTACTTCCCGCTCATCGTCGAAGAAGCGCTCATGATTGAGCCGACCGAGACCGAGTCCAAAGAAACCCTCGATTTCTTTATAGACGTGATGAAAAAGATAGCAAAAGAGGCCGAGGAATCGCCCGAACTGCTCCTCGAAGCACCCCACGTCGCACCCAACACCCGCCTCGACGAGGCCCGTGCCGCCCGTCAGCCTGTTTTACGTTGGCAGCCCAGTCAGTCCTGATATAATCGCGGCCAGACACTATATCGAAGGAGAGTGGCGCATGGTTGATGTAGGACAGCCCGCCCCGGACTTCACCACCCAGGATCAGAACCAGGAAACCCTCACCCTCAGCCAGTTCAAGGGCAAGAAGAACGTCGTTCTCTCCGCCCACGTCTTTTCCTTTACCGGTGGGTGAACGGACCAGGTCTCCTCGTTCCGTCAGAATCTGAAGGAACTCGAGGAGCGTGATACCCAGGTACTGGGTATTAGCACCGACGCCAGGCCCACGCAGACAGCCTATTCAACTTCACTCGGCGGTGTGCCCTATCCCATCCTTGCCGATTTCCATCCTCACGGCGCAATCGCCAAGGCCTACGGACTGTTCAACGACGCAAACGGCGCGTTCAAGCGTGCGGTGGTTATCATAGATAAGAAGGGTATCGTCCGCTTCAAGAAGACCTACACGTCGGCGGCGGATTTGAAAGTGCCCGATATCCTCGCCGAACTGGACAAGTTAAAGAAGTAGACCGAACCTACTCCGGGTGGGCGATGATGGACTTCATGGAGATGGAACCCGCCAGTATCTTGCTGTTGAAGTACTGGATGCGGTCCTTCTCCGAGCGCAGCCCCAACGCGTAGATGAGCGGCAAAAAGTGGTCATGTGTCGGGTGCGCCAGCTTGGCCACCGTCCCCATCTTGAGGAAGTCCACCACGCCCATGTCGTCGCCGTTGTCCATGAACGACGTCATCGTCTCGTCGAACTCGACGGCCCAGTCGTACTGCTCACTCTCGTCCATGGTCAGCGTCCGCAGGTTGTGAACGAGATTCCCACTGCCGAGAATTAACACGCCCTTATTCCGCAACTCGTATAGCTCCCGCGCCAGCTCGTAGTGATAGCGCGGCTCCTTGGCGTAATCAATGCTCAACTGGTACACCGGCACGTCAGCCTCGGGGAACATCTTTATCAACACCGACCACGTCCCGTGGTCGAGTCCCCACTCGTAGTCGGCCACCACCTCCGCCTTGCGGATAAGCTCGATGGTCTTCTGCGCGTAGTCCGGCGCGCCCGGCGCGGGGTATTGCGCATCGAACAATGCCTTGGGGAAGCCGCCGAAGTCGTGAATCGTCTTGGGCAAGTCCATCGCCGTAACCTGCGTGGAACCGGGCGTCAGCCAGTGAGCGGAGATGCACAGGATGGCCTTGGGCCTCGGCAGGCTCTTTCCAGTCGCGGCCCACTGCCTGCTGAACTCGTTGTCCGTGATGGCGTTCATGGGACTGCCGTGCCCCACGAACATGAACGGCATCGTGTCCGTCTCGGGAAGCTGCGATAACGTCTTGAAATGTTTCGGCGAAGCGTCGGTCTTCATCTGCTACTCCTTTGCAGAATCAGATGCATCGAACTCAACCAAGATTCGTCGCATGCGCCTCAGCGCAGCCCTACGGTTGCCTGAACACACCTTACATACGGGACAGCCCAAGTCTGCAACCAGGACCGAAAGGATCCTTATTGGGTGAAGGGCTGTGCCCTTCCTGCCGCGGTAGCGCGTCCCGGGGTCCAGGGTTGCACCCTGGCTACCAGTACTTCGCGACGTTCAGCTCTTCCTTGGTCATAACTTCGATGACCGCCGGTTGGCCTTCCTTCGTGGCGTTCACCGCTCGCTGAATGGCCCCGCTGATCTTGTCCGGCGCATCCACCCTCTCGGCGTACGCACCCAGCGCCTCGCCCACCTTCGCGTAGTCGCCGGTAAGCTGGTTTGTCCCGTAGATGTCCGCTGCGTGCGGCATGTACTTCTTGGCATAGCCGGTCATCACACCGTTATGCAGAATGATAGTAATCGTCCCTACACCCGCCCGTGCTGCCGTCTCGATGTCCAGCCCTGCCATGCCGAAGGCCGCGTCTCCCATGAAGTTCACCACGATCTTCTCCGGAGCGGCGAGCTTTGCGCCAATCGCCAATCCGAGACCGTAGCCGAGCTGCGTGGACTTGCCCCAGCCGATGTAACCGTTCGCCTTGACCGGCTTCCAGAACGGGAGTAGCTGGTCGCGGGGATAGCCCGAGTCGTGGGTGACGATGGTGTCCGCTACGTTCACGGTCTTCGCAAGCTCACGGAACACGCGATAGGGACTTATGGGCACTTCGGCACTAGCCAGACGCGGCTCCCACTCCTTCATCCACTCCGCCGTAACCTTCTTGATTTCGGCTTCCACACCGTTGTCCGGTCGGCCCTTGCCGTTGGTCTGCCGCTTCACCTCTTCGATGATTTGCCTGACCACGATTTTCGCATCCCCGACTGCGCCATAAGACACGGGATAGTCCTTGTTGAAGTCCTCCGGCGAGATGTTCACCATCGCCAGCGGTGTGCCCTGCGGCATGGGTGCGTTGAAATTGGAGATGGTGAAGCTGGTGCCGATGCCCACGATAAGGTCGGCCTTCATCCTGAAGTGCTCCACCATGTACGTGCCGCTGTTGCCGCCCGCACCGATGGACAGTCGGTGGTTCTCAGGGAACGCACTCTTACCCGCCAGTGTATTCATAACGGGGACGTTGATGAGGTCGGCAAGCTCTACCAACTCGTCGAACACCTCTGCATACAGGCAGCCCTGCCCCACGCACAGCATCGGCGTCTTCGCCTTGAGCAACGCCGTCACCAGGTCGCGCACGTCCTCCGCGCTGGCCGCGGGCGTGAACGGACGGACAGGCTTGTACGAATCAATGAGGCTGTCCGGAACCTCTTCCGTCGCCAGGTCGTAAGGAATCTCAACCATCACCGGCCCCGGCTTGCCCATGCGAAGCTGGCTGAACGCCTGTCGCATCCTCTCCGGAATACGGCTGACCATGTTGATATGACCTATCCACTTGGTCACACCCTTGTAGTGCTCGAACGAATCGAAGTTCGGCTTCACCCCAATGCGGTTCCTCGGCTGTCCGCCCGGTAGCAGCAGCACCGGCACGTTGTCGGCATACGCTTGGGCCACGCCCGCGTAGGCGTTCTCCGCACCCGGGCCGTACTGCATGGTGAACACACCAATCTTTTTGCCGT
>JAQBWG010000007.1 GCA_027625225.1 Chloroflexota bacterium
CCTTCGAAGCCGAACACCCCGGCGTCAACGTCGTCCTCAACTTCGCCGGCACCTCCACCCTCCGCACCCAGATAGAGCAGGGCGCCCCCGCCGACGTGTTCGCCTCCGCCAACCAGTCCCACATGGATCGCGCCGTGCAGACGGGCCTCATCGAAGGCCTACCGCGCGTCTTCGCCACCAACCGCCTCGTCGTCATCGCCCCCGCAGACAGCACTCTGGTCGACTTCCTCGCCGACCTCGCCAAGCCGGGCGTGCTGCTCATCCTCGCCGCACCCGAAGTCCCCGTCGGTGCCTACGCCCGCACCGCCATCAACCGCATGTCAACATCGGGGCAATTCGGTGACAACTTTGAAACAAAATCCCTTGCCAACCTGGTCTCCAACGAGCCCAACGTCCGCGCCCTCATTGGCAAAATCGCCCTTGGTGAAGCCGACGCCGCCATCGCCTACGCCACCGACGTCACCCCCGACATCGCCGCCTCTGTCCGAACCATCGCCATCCCCGACGAGTTCAACGTCGTCGCGACTTATCCCATCGCCGCTGTGAGCGATTCACCGAATCCCGAAGCCGCCGTGGCCTTCCTGGACTTCGTCACTGGAACCGTGGGCCGGGGCATCATGTCCAAACACGGGTTTAGGCCTGTACCATGAGCTTTCCGACCCGAGTTTTTGGCTCATCGAGACATCCTTTGCTACCCGCCGGTGTCGCCGCTACGGCCATTTACGTGCTCTTCATCGGCTTGCCCCTCGTTGCCTTGCTGGTGCGGAGCATCGGCGGCGGCGATTTCCTCGCGGGTATCTCCACGTCTATAGTCCTGCAGGCGCTGAAGCTCTCCGCCATCACCAGCATCATAAGCCTCTTCGTCACCGTGCTGGTGGGCACACCGTTCGCGTATCTGCTGGCGCGTAGGCAGTCGAAGACCCTTCGGATTCTGGACAGCCTGGTGGAGCTACCCATCGTGCTCCCTCCCGTCGTCGCCGGTGTGGCGATGCTTATGGCCTTCGGTCGGACGGGCCTGTTGGGCGGGACGTTGGGTTCGGCGGGGATCTCGATTCCGTTCACTACCGTCGCGGTCGTCTTCGCGCAGGTGTTCGTGGCCGCGCCGTTCTATATACGTGCGGCCAAGATCAGCTTTCAGAACGTGGAGATAGACCTGGAAGAAGTCTCCCAGACACTGGGAACGTCGCCCTGGCGCACGTTCTGGCGGGTCACATTGCCACTCGCGTTGCCCGGTATGCTCGGCGGTATGGCGCTTTCCTGGGCAAGGGCCATCTCCGAATTTGGCGCCACCATCATGTTCGCAGGCAACTTTACTGGCCGCACCCAGACCATTCCTCTCGCTATCCTGTCGGCCATGGAGAGCAACTTTTCGGCTGCCCTCGCCATGTCCACGCTGGTAGTCGTCATTTCAGCGCTCATACTAGTTGTCGTCGGGTTCGCCAGCCGGAGTATGCGCCGGAGGCAGGCATGACTCAAAGCTGGCTTCGTCACTCCATCGGCGGGTTTCATTTGGACATCGCCTGGTCGCTTGAGCCGGGCCAGGTACACGTATTGTTCGGCCAGTCCGGTTCCGGCAAAACGACAACGCTGCGTGCTATTGCGGGCCTCGTCCGGCCCGATGAGGGTCACATCGAACTCGACGGACAAGTCGTCTTCGACTCTGCCGGCTCGGTGTGGACTCCACCGCATAAGCGGCGGGTTGGCTATCTTCCCCAGGAATACCATCTGTTTCCTCACCTGGACGTAGCTCAGAACATTGCTTTCGGGTTGAGTGATACCCGCGATTCCATGGCCCAGCGGGTTGAAGAACTGCTGACCGTATTCAGATTGACCGGGGTTGCCGGACGAAGGGTTTGGGAGCTTTCCGGCGGACAACGTCAGCGAGTCGCCCTCGGCCGTGCCATGGCACCTAACCCTTCGGTACTGTTACTCGACGAACCGTTCTCGGCATTGGATATGGAACTTCGCCGTGAACTTCGTGCCGAACTTCGTGCTGTTCTCGCCCGGACGAATATTCCCATCGTCCTGGTTACACACGACCGCGAGGAGGCCGTCGCCCTTGGCGATAGTATCCAGATACTGGAACAGGGGAGGGTAGTGGCATCGGGTACTCCAATTGAAGCGCTAGGCCATCCCACTCAAGTCAGGGTTGCGCGTCTTGTGGGCATCGAGAACATTTTCACCGTCACGGTTCGGGAGAGAGACGCGGAGGACGGTGCGCTGCGCGGGACGGCGGACTCGATTCCGATATCGCTGCCGTTCGTCGATGCCGAGATAGGTGAAGAATTGACTGTCGGTGTTCGTGCCGAAGACATCATCCTCGCTTCTGAAGAGCCGAGCGGCCTTTCTGCACGGAACAACCTTCCCGGCAAAGTAGTCTCCGTTCATCAGGAAGGAGCGCGGTACGAAGTCGTTCTCGACTGCGGCATTGTGCTGCGGAGCGCGGTTACGCGCAGTGCAATCACCTCGCTATCTATACAGCCCGGTCAAACATTGTGGGCGGTACTCAAGGCCTCTTCGTTCCTAATTTTGGCCGAGCAGCTTGCCTAAGAATGGAAATCTTTGCTTCGTGCCTTATTGACCTAGCATGTTCAATCTCATACACTTAATTTTGGTTAGTCGTGAACGAGCGCGTGGCGAACCCAGATTAGCCGTGTCGCCGCACATGCCCCAGTGGCGCAATGGCAGCGCAGCCGATTTGTAATCGGCAGGTTAGCGGGTTCGAATCCCCTCTGGGGCTTTCCCTGACCCTACAACCAACTCCGTGATACGGATGCGCCTGTCTGTTGGCGGTCATCAGGAGCTATGTTAAACTGCTTGGTCGTGAACGGAGGGATGGGTGAGCGGTTAATACCACCAGTCTGTAAATCTGGCGCCCGGAAGGGCTACGCAGGTTCGAATCCTGCTCCCTCCACCGCGCCAAATAAATTCAGTGGAAGTACGAAGTACATAGAGAGCAATTAAAATAAAGGCAATCAGACGGGCCCACATAGCTCAGTCGGTAGAGCACGTTCTTGGTAAGAACGAGGTCAGCAGTTCGATTCTGCTTGTGGGCTCGCCATATGAGAAACGGGAGAGAAAGTAATGTCTAAGCAGAAGTTCGAAAGGAATAAGCCCCATCTTAACGTCGGTACCATCGGTCACGTTGACCATGGGAAGACGTCGCTGACTGCAGCCATCACGAACGTGCTAGCTGCGGAGGGTAAGGCGACGTTCAGGGCGTTCGATTCTATTGACAACGCACCTGAAGAGAAGGCCCGTGGCGTAACCATCGCCATCACGCACGTGGAGTACGAGACGGACAAGAATCACTACGCCCACGTTGACTGTCCCGGCCACGCCGACTACATCAAGAACATGATCACCGGTGCCGCCCAGATGGACGGTGCCATTCTGGTAGTCAGCGCGCCCGACGGCCCGATGCCCCAGACCCGTGAGCACATCCTGCTGGCTCGCCAGGTGGATGTGCCCGCCATCGTCGTCGCCCTGAATAAGGTTGACATGATGGACGACGAAGAGCTTTTGGAGCTGGTCGAGCTTGAGGTCCGCGAGCTTCTGACCCAGTACGGTTTCCCGGGAGACGAGGTTCCCATCGTTCGGGTCAGCGCCCTCGGTGCGCTGGAAGAGCAGAACCCCTCCAGGGAGAGCAAGTGGGGCAGTGCAATCTGGAAGCTGATGGATGCTGTAGATAGCTATATCCCGGTTCCTGACCGACCCAAGGATCAGCCTTTCCTCATGCCTGTTGAGGACGTGTTCGGCATCAAGGGCCGCGGAACCGTTGTCACCGGCAGAATCGAACAGGGCGTCGTCAAACCCGGCGACATCATCGAAATCGTGGGCATGAAGCCGACGAGCCAGACGGTTGTCACCGGCGTTGAGATGTTCCATAAGACACTCGACTCGGGTGAGCCCGGTGACGCCGTTGGTTTGCTCCTACGTGGTATCGAACGTGAAGACATCGAGCGCGGACAGGTTCTGGCCAAGCCCGGAAGCATCACGCCGCACCAGGAAGCGAAGGCCCAGGTGTATGTACTCGGCAAGGACGAGGGCGGCCGGCACACACCGTTCTTCACCGGCTACAAGCCGCAGTTCTACATCCGCACCACGGACGTGACCGGCGAGATTGCGCTCCCGGACGGCGTTGAGATGGTGATGCCCGGCGATAACACCGAAATGACCATCAAGTTGATTCAGCCTGTTGCTATGAAAGACCAGCTCCGCTTCGCTATCCGCGAGGGCGGTCGCACGGTCGGCTCGGGCGTCATCACCAACATCATTAAGTAGGGCGGGATGGCGAAAAAAGGCGAAAACAGACAACTCATAACCTTGAGCTGCATCGACTGCAGGGAACGTACGTATCACTCGGAGAAGAGTAAGCGTAACGACCCGCAGCGGCTGGAACTGAACAAGTTCTGCCCCCGGTGCAGGTCACACAAAATGCACAGGGAGGTGCGTTAACGACGCATGGCTCGCGAAAGTGCACCCAGGAGAATTGACACAGCTCAGACTCGGAGAACACCCTCTTTCCGGTTTTTCGGAGAGGTGTTCTCCGAGTTAAGGCGAGTAACCTGGCCGACCAAGGAAGAGACGTTTCGGCTGAGCATTATGGTTATCGTTATCTCCGCTGTTATCGGTGTATTCTTGGGACTTATCGACATCGGCTTTTCAAGATTGATCGAAATTATCGTCGGATAGTCATGACTACTACCACACAAAAAGAAGAATCCACCCCTAGCTGGTACATCATCCACGCCTACTCCGGACAGGAGGAGCGCGTGAAGAAGAATCTCGACCTCCGCATCGAGACGATGGACATGAAGGACAAAATCTTTCAGGTCATCGTTCCCACTGAGGAAGAGATTGAGATCAAGGACGGCCAGCGCAAGTCGGTTCCACGCAAGGTATTCCCCGGCTACATCATGGTTCAGATGAAGATGGACGATCAGGCGTGGCACGTGGTGAGGAATACGCCCGGCGTCACTGGATTCGTGTCGGCGGAAGACGAGAGCGACAAGCGCGCCAAGCCGGTACCCCTGGACGATGCGGAAGCGCAGAACATCCTCAACCAGATGCAGGATTCCAAGCCCCGCGTCCGCCTTGGATACACCAAGGGTCAGGCCGTTCGTATCACCGACGGGCCGTTCGTCGACTTTATGGGTACAGTCGAAGAAGTGTATTCTGATAGAGCGAAAGTGCGTGTGCTCGTGTCCTTCTTCGGACGCGAGACGCCTGTTGAACTCGACTACCTCCAGATCGAACGCACGTAAATACATCGAACTTGAAACGCCCCACGTAGTGGGTAGTGTTACAGAGAAGGAAGAGGCCTCCTAGTGGCGAAGAAAGTTAAAGCAGTTCTCAAGCTTCAGATCGAGGGCGGGAAGGCTACTCCAGCCCCCCCGGTCGGCCCTGCATTGGGTCAACATGGTGTAAACATCATGGGCTTCGTAAAGGAGTACAACGAGAAGACGGCCCAAATGGTTGGAAACATCGTTCCCGTCGAACTCACCGTCTACGAAGACCGTTCCTTTTCGATGGTTCTCAAATCACCTCCAGCCGCCGACCTCTTGCGTAAAGCAGCGGGTATTTCTAAAGGCAGCGGCACGCCCAACACAGCAAAAGTAGGGACGATTTCGTTATCGAAAGTGAAGGAAATCGCCGAAACGAAGATGCGCGATCTGAATGCGAGTGATGTGGATGCAGCAGTTCGTATTATCGAAGGCACCGCCCGCAGCATGGGCATCCAGGTTGACAGAACAGCACGATAGCAGACAGGACAAACTGAGATGGCAAAACACAGCAAACGATACCGGGAAGCCCTGGCTTTGATTGAAGAGGACAGGAGTTATACCCCGAGCGAAGGCGTGGCGCTGGCGAAGAAGATAGCCAATGCCAAGTTCGACGAAACCGTCGAACTGCACATCCGCACTGGCGCTGACCCCAAAGACTCCGAACAGAACGTTCGTGGCGTGGCCACACTGCCGCACGGAGTAGGCAAGCCGGTTCGCGTCGCCGTGTTTGCGCAGGGCGAGGCGGCTACGAACGCCAATGCCGCCGGGGCCGATTTTGTCGGAGGCGACGACCTCATCAAAAAGGTTGAGGGAGGCTGGACGGACTTCGATGTCTCCATTGCCACGCCCGACATCATGGGCAAAGTTGGCAAACTCGGAAAGATTCTGGGCCGTAAGGGCCTCATGCCCAACCCCCGCACAGGAACCGTGGTTCAGCCGCAGGACATCGCGCGTGCGGTGGACGAGGCCAAGAAGGGGCGCATCGAGTTCAAACTCGACCGTACCTCCATCATTCACGTTCCTATCGGGCGCGTCCGCTTTGAAGAGAAGATGCTGCTCGACAACCTTGGTTCACTGATGGACACCATCGTGCGGGCGAGGCCGTCCGGCATCAAGGGCCAATTCATCCGCTCGGCCTATCTAACGACTACCATGGGGCCCAGCATTCCCCTGGATGTGTCGGCAACCGTAGAGTTGAAGCAGGAGTAAGTACCTAGCTTCACGACACAGTATCAGCTATAATCTAAAAGTTCGTAAGCCACAGACAGCGGGTTCCGCGTAAGCGGACGAAAAGATGTAATCTGCCCGCCGAGGCGACCAAAGGTAGTGAACCCATTTTGTGGGAAGCCCTGGGTCTGTGGTCCAGGGCTTTTCTTTTTGGAGACGAATAGTGCCAACACAAAAGAAGATCACCGAAGTCGAAGAGCTTCAACAGATTATCTCCGGAAGCTCGATTGCGATTTCCACGAACTACGCCGGACAGAGTGTGGCGTCCATGACCGCGTTGCGCCGTACTCTTCGCGAGAAGGGTGTGGACTACAAGGTGGTGAAGAATACCCTCTTGGGGATTGCCGCGGACAACGCAGGCCAGCCGACCCTTCGTGAGATTGTGAACGGCCCGACCGGCCTGGTCTTCGGGGCGGGAGATCCCACCGAAGCGGCCAAAATTCTCGTCGAGTATATAAAGAGCTCCAAGTCAACGTTGCAAATCATCGGTGGTGTCATGGACACCACGACGCTGACCCCGGATGAAGTGCAAAAGCTTGCCGAACTGCCGACCAAGCCCGAGTTGGTAGCCCTGCTTCTCAGGCAAATGCAATCGCCAATCGCCGGCCTTGTGTATGTGCTGAGTGCGCCGCTGTCCGCCCTTGCAACCGTGCTCCAGCGCAAGATAGAGAAGGGCGACGATACGCCCGCACCTGCGGCTGCTGAGGCGAAAGCTGAAGAAAAGCCTGCGGAAGAGCCAAAGGCCGAAGCCGCGGAGCCAGTCGCTGAGACTGTGACCGAAAAGACTGAAAGCAAGCCGGTCAAGGAAGCTGCGCCTGAGGTTGAGCAACCATCGAATGAAGCCGAAGAGGCTCCTCAAGAAGCGGAACAAAAAGAAGAATAGCCAACCAGTTACAAACTAAAGCAACAAAACGGAGGATAGGAATATCATGGCAACCACGTCCAAAGACGAAATACTGGAATCTATCAAAGGCATGTCCGTGCTGGAGCTCTCCGAGCTCGTAAAGGCACTGGAAGAAGCCTTCGGTGTGAGTGCCGCTGCGCCGGTCGCCGCTGTGGCCGCCGGACCTGCCGCTGCCGCCGCTGCCGGAAGCGACGAAGAGCAGTTCGAATTTGCCGTTACCCTCAAGGAGATTGGTCCCAATAAGATTAACGTCATTAAGGCCGTTCGCGAGGTGACGACCCTCGGGCTGAAAGAGGCGAAGGATCTCGTTGAGGCTGCTCCGTCCGAGGTAAAAGCCGGCGTTAACAAGGACGAGGCCAAGACTATCAAAGAGAAGCTTGAGGCCGCTGGCGCAACCGTCGAAGTTAAGTAACCCGGTCCGGATTGTTCTCCCAGGGAGAATAATCTAACGAAGATATAAAAAGAGCCGTTCACATGGACTTGTCCATGTGAACGGCTCTTAGCGTTCTAAAGCGTTATCCCTTGCGAATAAGGGCCTCGCAGAAGTGTGCCGCATCCACCAGACCGGGAATGGATACATTCTCCCGCACCGTATGCATACCGGTGTCGGCCATGCCCACCACCACAGACTTAATGTCGTTCAGCCTGAACACGTTGCCGTCCGTCCCGCCGCCAGATGGCCGCATGTGCGGTTTTAGGCCTAGCGAGTCCAGCGTGGTCACGATGCGCTTGAGCATGGGGTCGTCCTGTGGGATGTCGTAGTGCTCGAACTGGGTGTGCATGTGATCCTCAATCTTTGCCTCGGGGAACATCTTCCGTACATCGTCCAGCACACCCTTCACCTGCAGCCGGACACTGTCTATCGTCTCCAGACTTTGGCTGCGGAACTCACCCACCACCTTCGTCACTTCGGGCACCGTGTTCCGCACGTAGCCGCCCTCGATGAGGCCCACGTTGAATGTCGTACCCTCGTCCAGACGCCCTTGAGGCAGCCTGGTAATCATCTCGGCAGCCACTCGAATCGCGGACAGGCCCTTTTCCGGCTCCACGCCAGCGTGGGCTGCGCGACCAGTGATTTCGATATCGAAACCGATGTAGGTGGGACTGGCGATGGTGATGGTGTTCACAGGCCCCTCACCGTCGAACACCACAGCATCTTTCGCCCGAATCATGGATAGGTCGAGGTTGTGTGCTCCCTGAAGTCCGGTTTCCTCTTCCTTGGTGATGGCTAACTGGAAGGGGATGTGCGGGGTGTTGTCTTCGGTGATGGATTCCAGCGCTTCCAGTATGGCTGCCAAACCTGCCTTTGCGTCGCCTCCGATGATGGTTGTGCCGTCCGAGCGGATACGGTCGCCATCGATGATGGGCTTGATGCCCCGGCCAGGCTCTACCGTGTCCATATGCACCGATATCAGCAGCGGCACGCCGTCACCCTTGCTGTCGGCGATGATGTTGCCGTACGAATCCAGCTTCACCGTGAGGCCGTAGCTTTCCAGCCGCGGAATCAGGTGCCGTGTTATCTCGTCTTCCTCGCCCGACACGCTGTCTATTTGCACGATGTCGGTGAACGTCTTTACGATGCGGTCTCGGTTAATCATCACGTCTCCCCAGATATGTATATGGCTATGCAGCCCACGCCATTGTATTGGGTGCGGGAGAGGTGTCAAGCGTGGGTTTCGATGTACAATCCTGCTGTTCTGCGTAACGAGGAGGATGGCGATGACAGACCAGCCCCAGTACACAACTCTCATCCGCGACATGCCCACCGGCGAACGCCCGCGCGAACGCCTGCGCGACCTCGGCCCCGGCGCGCTCAGCACCTCCGAACTCATCGCCATTCTCTTGCGTACCGGCATCGAGGGCCAGAACGTTCTCAACCTCGCGGCTGCGCTCCTCGCTCGGTTCAGTGGCACCGGTGGACTGGCCCGCGCCTCGTTCGGCGAGCTGGCCGGTCACAAAGGCATGGGCGCCGCCAAAGCATCACAGGTACTCGCTGCCTTTGAACTCGGACGCCGCCTTGTCTCACTTCATCCGGAAGACCGCGCAGTCATTCGCTCACCGCAGGACGTGCAAAACCTGCTCGGCCCGGAGATGGGCCTGCTCGATCAGGAACACCTGCGCGTCCTCTCGCTCACGACCAAGAACGAGGTCAAGGGCGTGCATCCCGTCTACGTCGGCAACGTGAACAGTTCCATCGTCCGTGTCTCCGAGTTGCTGCGCCCCGCCGTGCGGGAGAACTGTCCGTCGGTCATCGTAGTCCATAACCACCCCTCCGGCGATCCGACGCCCAGCGCCGAGGACATCCTCATCACCCGCAAGATTCGCTCCGGCGCCGAGATGCTGGACATTGAGCTGCTGGACCATATAGTCATCGGCTCGAAGGGCTACGTCAGCATGAAAGAAAAGACGCTCGGGTTTCCCTCCGGCGGACGATAGGGGATATAATCCCGCCAACTGATTACCGAGGAGGAACCCAATGGCCAAAGAGCGCAAGCTGGGCGACATCGCCACACACCTCATTCACGAGAACGAGCGCGTTCGCATCTGGAACCTTATCCTGGAACCGGGCGAGTCCAGCGCTTTCCATCATCACACCAACGACTACATCACCATCTCGCTGGAGGGCGACCGTATGAGGGTCGAGGGTGAGAAGGACGGCCCCAAGGAGATTGATGTTGAGCTTGGCGATTGGATGTATCGCTATGCCCACGAACCCCATATCGCGACCAACATCGGCAAAAAGCCGTTCAAAAACATCCTCATCGAATTCAAGTAGTAAGTAAGAGGCCCCGCCAACCAGTGGGGCCTTTCAAGTTTGCAGAATAAGGCTAGGTTACGCCTTCGCCGCTTCCAATACCTCTGCGGCATGACCTTCCGGCTTTACCTTCGCCCATATCTTCTTGAGCTTTCCGTTCTCGTCTATGAGGAATGTCTTCCGAATCATCCCGACCGTCTTTTTCCCGAACGAGGTTTTTTCGCCCCATGCGCCGTACGCTGTGGATACCTTCTTGTCCGCGTCCGACAGCAGCGGGAAATTGAGGCTGAATTTGTTGATGAACTTATCGTGCGATTTCAAATCGTCCGCGCTCACGCCAAGCACCTGGATGCCCGCCTCGCGCAATTCGCTGTCGGCATCGCGGAACTCGCACGCCTCGACGGTGCAGCCCGGCGTGTCGTCCTTGGGGTAGAAGTACAGCGTGACCTGCTTGCCTGCAAGGCTCTTTAGTGAGATGCTCCCGCCGGTGGATGCGGGCAGATCGAAATCGGGTGCCTTGTCTCCAACCTTCAACGCCATCGAAACGCCTCCGTCTGCTATAGTCTGTATCCGAACTTTGGCATGATACAACACCATACATCGGGGAGTGAAAAACACGGATGAAGGTACTTATTGTAGGCTCAGGCGGCGTCGGCGGATTCTTCGGCGCCATGCTCCATCGCGGCGGACATGATGTCCTGTTTATGGCCCGCGGCGAACACCTCGAAGCCATTAAGAGTATCGTTCCCGGCAATTTCACCATTGAGAAGCCCAACGCCACCGACCGGCCCGACGGCTCATGGAAGGCCGACCTCGCCCTTTTCTGTGTGAAGAGCTATAGCAACGAAGAAGCTATCAAGATCATGCGTCCGGCTATCGGCCCCGACACCTCCATTATGACGCTACAGAACGGCATCGGTAGCGGCGACGCCTTGGCAGCCGCCTTTGGGCCGGAGGCCGTGCTACTCGGCGCCACGTATATCGACGCCGCCCGCCCCGAGCCAGGCCTTGTAGCCGTCGGACGCCATACCCAGCGTATCGTGTTCGGCGAGGACGA
Organism: Chloroflexota bacterium; assembly: GCA_027625225.1. Taxonomy (GTDB): domain Bacteria; phylum Chloroflexota; class Dehalococcoidia; order Lucifugimonadales; family VGZR01; genus VGZR01. The sequence continues at coordinate 11,232 of JAQBWG010000007.1, forward strand.
CCTGTCCCGCTCCGACCGTGCCGTGCGTGTCTACGAAGAGTTGAAGAAGGCTGAGCTGGACGTTTATCTGTCCGACAACGTTCACATCGACCTGTGGAAAAAGCTCATCTACATCTGCTGCCTCAGTGGCATGTGGTGTATCACCCGTGCCGAGTCGTTCACCCAGGTGCTGGAAAACGAGCGGACGCGCGACCTCGCCCTGCGTGTCATGCGCGAGGCCGCCGCTGTTGCCGCCGTCCGGCACGTACCGCTCGAAGCATCGGTTCCCGACGATACGCTAGCCTATTTCGATAAGAATAGCTCCGATGTCACCTCGTCGATGTTTTTCGACCTCAAGCACGGTCGGCCTATCGAGGTCGGCGTGCTCAACGGCGCGGTGTCCCGTCTGGGCGAACTGGCCGGTGTCCCCACGCCCGTCAACGACTTCATCACCTGGGCCCTCTCCATCCACGACGCAAATGCCCGCGCCGCCCAGAAGACGACCCCATAGCCTGTTGTACACTCTTACACCGACTCACAACGAAGGAGCGACTCATGGCCAAGCCTAACTATCACCGAAGTTTCGACGACATCGAGCGGAGCGACCTCGTCCCCGGCGTCACCGCGCGGCCCATGTGGGGCGAGAAAATCATGATGAGTATCATCGAAATCAGCCCTAATGCCATCGTGCCAGAGCATGCCCACCCGCACGAGCAGGCAGGCATGGTGATCTACGGCGAGTTCGAGTTCACCATAGGCGGAGTGGCCAAGACCATCAAACAGGGCGACGCCTACATCATCCCCGGCAACGTGCCTCACGCCCTGGTCAACGGCCCCGGCCTTTCCGTCGCTCTCGACCTGTTTAGTCCGCCCCGTGAGGGCTATCAGAAGGCCGAGGCAAAGCTTGAGGATAAGTTCATCGTAAAGAAGGGCGCAAAGAAGCCCGCTGTCAAAAAGCCGGCGGCTGGTAAGAAAACCACCACTCGTCGCGCCAAGAACTAGGCTGCTCATATGAACATAGCCCGCTTTTTCTGGGACGGTCGGATACGCTGGGGTATCGTCGAAGGCGATGACCTTCACGCCATTCGCGGCAACTTGTTTCGTGACCTGAAGCCTGGCAATCGCGTCTGCGCTGTGTCCGAGGCCCGTCTGCTGGCACCCATCGAACCGACGAACAAGGTCGTGGGCATCGCGGTGAACTACGGCGACCGTGCCGGACGCAACGGCCCCGGCATCTTCATGAAACAGTCCGGCACCATCATCGGCCACCTCGACCCCATCGTGTATCCGCGCGTCTGCACCCGCGTCATCCACGAGGCCGAGCTTGGCATCGTCATCGGCCACACCGCACGGAACGTCAGCCCGTCCGGTGCCCTCGACTACGTCTTCGGCTACACCTGCGCCAATGACGTCAGTGCTGCTGAGATGAAAACCAATGATGTCGGCGCCGGCAGCAGCATGCGGGTGAAACAGTTCGACACCTTCTGCCCGCTCGGCCCGTTCATCGTTACAGGCCTGAACGGCGATAACCTCCGTGTGCAGTGCCGTGTCAACGGAAAGACCGAAGCGGACTCCTCCACCAGCCAGATGATTTGGAACGTCGCCGAGCTGGTTTCCTGGGTCTCAACCGTCATGGCCCTCAATCCTGGCGACATCATCTCCGCCGGATGCCCTGAAATAGGGGACATTAATATCGGCGACACCGTCGAAGTCGAAGTCGAAGGCATCGGTATCCTGCGTAACCCGGTGGTGGCCGACGGGTGACCGTACCCTCCGTCCCCAATAAGCTGCTCGTCCTTCTTGCCTCCGCTATGGGCAACCTCACCCTCACACTGGAGAGCGGCTTCATCAGCGTCTCCTACCCCGCCCTCGCCGATGCCTTCAACACCAGCACCTCGACCGTTCTGTGGGTCTCCGTAGCCTTCTGGGTCACCGGCGTCGGTCTCGTCATGACCTTCGGCTGGCTGAGCGACGTCGCCGGACGCCGCCGTGCGTATACCCTCGGCTTTGTTATCTACTCCACCGGCCTGCTCCTGTCCGCCTTCTCGGGAGAGATATGGCACCTCATCCTCTTCCGTGTGCTTCAGGGAGTAGGTTCCGCTTTTATCTTGGCTAGCGTCGTCGCCATCCTCATGCCTGCTTTCCCTGAAGGGGAGCGCGGCCGTGCGATGGGTATTCAGGGTGCTATCGTCGGCATCGGGCTCTCCACCGGTCCGCTGCTCGCTGGCCTGCTGCTCGACGCCCTCGACTGGCGCGCACTTTTCTACATGCGCGTCCCCGTCAGCGTCCTGGGAATTTTTATCGCCTGGTTCGCACTGCCCGACGACCGCCCAAAGAAAACTGCGTTCCGCGTGGACTACCTCGGTGCCGCCTCCCTCTTCGCCGTGTTGGCTTCCTCCCTGCTTCTGGTGAACAGGGGAGCGGAAGAGGGCTGGACGTCCCCTATCGCCATCGCTATGGCAGTCGTGCTGCCCATCTCGTTGCCCGTCCTCGTCTGGACGCAGCGCCGCGCGCTCCGGCCCATCCTCGACTTCGCTCTGTTCCGCCGCCGCAGATACTCCGCCGGACTGGGAGTCCTCATGTCTCACTATTTGTCTCAAGGGCCTATCCTGGTCGTCGCTCCGTTCTTTTTCGTGGACGCCCTTGGATTCTCGGCCACCAAGATGGGTATATTCCTCATGCTCTTCCCGCTTATGCGCGTCTTCCTCGCGCCGGTTACAGGGATGCTGTCTGACAAAATGAGCCCATGGCTGCTCTCCGGTTTCGGGCTGGTGATGATGGGCTCATCGCTGCTGTGGCTAAGCTTTCTGGGGACAGGCGCCAGCCAGTGGCACATCCTCACTAGCTTGGGACTCGCCGGACTCGGCTCCGCCTTCTACGAGCCGCCCAATACGTCCACTATCATGGCCGCCGTACCGTCCGACCGGCACGGCACTGCGTCCGCCTCCATCGCATCCGGTCGCCAGCTGTCCTTCTCCATCGGGGTGACCCTCGCCGGAGCCATCTTCGCCATTCGGGAGCGCGGCCATCTCGCTGACCTGCTCGGGCTTGGCTCCTCAGCCGATTCAGCCGCCCGCGAGGCCATATCCCTCGGCTTCAGCGACGCTCTTCTTGGCGGCGCCATCATCGCCTTCATCGGTGTTGCGCTATCCTTTGTCATGGCCCAAAAAGAAAGACGCGCTCCCCGTATCACAGGAAGCGCGTCTTTGTAGTATCTAGGTCTAGGGCGGACTAGCTGCCGAAGCGGACCTTCTCGTTGGGGTCGCTGTACTCAACACCCTTGCTGGCCCAGAACGCCTTGGCGATTTTGTCCACATTCGCCACAAGCTGTTTGGCCGCGTCCAGGTCTACCGTCTGTTTGTTCTTCGACGCAAGTTTGGTGGTGTTCCATACGTCGTTGTGCAAGTCGGGATACTTCTCCAGATGCTCCGGCTTGAAGTAGTCGTGCCAGAGGATGTCTATTTCCTTCTTGCAAATCTCCGCGTGCTCTTCCTTCACCTCGATATAGCGGCTCAGTGAGTTTTGGGATGCGATGCTTTCGAGGTCCTTCAGCGCCTGAATGCGCATGACCATTTTCTGCACCGTCTGCGCCGCGATTTTTGCTGAGATGGGGTCGTAGATACCGCACGGGATGTCGCAATGGGCGTGCACCTCGCGAATGGGCGAGAACTTCTTGAAAACGGAAACGAGATTCATAGGGACTCTGCCTCCTCTAAACTGTGGTGCCTTCAGGGTACCAGCCGCCCGTTACCCCCGCAACTCCATTTGCGATAGCCGCCATACGTCGATGGCTGGTATCGTGTCGCCATGTGTTCTTGAAAAGGAGACGCACATCGCCACTATTCTGAACATACCCATGCTCGGCACACTCAGCCGCCTGCTAACCAGCGGCATGTACGTCGTTCGCGGCGACAGCATGGCACCTGCGTTGCAAGAGAGGGATGGACTGCTTGCCTCCCGCGTAGACTACCTCGCCTCGCCTCCTGCTCGCGGCGACATCGTCATCGTCCGCGAGGTGCCCCTCGGGGGCAGGCGCACCATCAAACGCATCGTCGGCCTGCCTGGTGAAGAGGTTCGCTTCGCCGACAGCATCCTCTTCATCAGTGGCGAGCCGTTCGACGAACCGTATTTGCACGGACAGCCGCACACCCGTGGACTCGAAGAGCAGTCGTGGACACTTGGAGATGCAGAGTATTTCGTTCTGGGAGACAACCGCCTCCACAGCACCGACAGCCGCACACATGGCCCCACACACCGCTCACGCATCATCGGAAAGGCCTGGTTCCGCTACTGGCCTCTTAGTCGCTGGGGCAGCCCTGTATGAAGCAAAAGGCTGGCCGATAGTAGTCGGCAAGGGAAGGTCTGAAATTTTCGTTATGAACGTCCGTTAGCTCTCAGCCAGCCGGAGGCCTCTTTGGCGTGGTAGGTAATGACCATATCCGCACCTGCCCGTTTGATAGCGGTGAGTATCTCCATCGCCACCCGCTGGCCGTCTATCCACTCGTTCTCCGCCGCCGCCTTTACCATCGAGTATTCGCCGCTCACGTTGTACGCCGCCAGTGGATAGTCGAACCGCTCTTTCGCCTTTGAAATCACGTCCAGATACGCTAGCGCGGGCTTCACCATAATCATGTCCGCGCCCTCTTCGATATCCTGCTCGATCTCCCGCATAGCCTGACGCACGTTCGACGAGTCCATCTGATAGCCGCGCCGGTCGCCGAACTGTGGCGCTGAGTCCGCCGCCACCCGGAACGGGCCGTAGAATCCCGACGCATACTTCGCCGAATATCCCATGATGGACGTGTTCTTGAATCCCGCCCTGTCTAGAGCCGCGCGAATCGCGCCTACCTGGCCGTCCATCATCGCCGACGGCGCGACAATGTCAGCACCCGCCTCGGCGTGGGACACCGCCATCTGTCCTAGCAGGTCTAACGTTTGGTCGTTGTCCACCGTCCCCCCAGCAACGATGCCGCAGTGCCCGTGGTCAGTGTATTCGCACAGACACACGTCGGTGATGACCAGTGTTTCCGGTGAAGCCTGCTTCACCACCCGGATGGCCTCCTGTACGATGCCATTCGTCTCGTACGCCTCCGTACCCACTCCGTCCTTCTTAGCAGGGATGCCGAACAGCAGTACTGCCGGGATACCCAACTCCGCCACTTCCTCCACTTCGTGGATGAGATGGTCGAGCGAAATTTGATGCACGCCCGGCATTGCACTGACTTCCTGTTTTACATTGCGTCCGTGCGTCACGAACAGGGGGTAGATGAAATCGCTCGGAGACAGCCGCGTCTCCTGGGTCATGCGGCGCATCGTCGGATGCTCCCGCAGACGTCGCATTCGTTGTATCGGGAACTGAGCCATCAGTCCTATGCCTTCTTTCTCGAATAGTGTCGTTCCAACGCCCGGACCAACCCGGACACCGTATATTCCTCCGCCACTATAGCAACTTTTAGCCCCGCATCTCCAGCCGCCTCAGCTGTCACCGGCCCGATGCACGCTACCAGCGCCTTGTTCAAGCGGCTTGTATCGCCGCCCAGCAGTTCGACCAGATTCCGCACCGTGGACGAACTCGTGAACGTCGCCACATCAACCCCCTCTACCAGCACCTCTGCCAGCCGCTCCTTCGCGCCTTCCGGCGTGACCGTGTGGTAGGCCGTCACCTCGCGCACATCAGCGCCAAGCGCCGTCAGCCCGTCCGCCAGTGCCTCGCGCCCGATGTCAGACCGCGGCAACAACACCCGCTTGTCCCGCATGCCAAGCTTACCGAGGCCTTCCGCCAATGACTCCGACACATACTCGTTGGGGACGAAGTCCGCCGCGATGCCATACATCTTCAGATGCTGCGCTGTTCCCGGCCCGATGCACGCCACCCGCGCCGTCCCGAACACCCGCGCGTCCAGCCCCAGCGCCGTCAGCCGCGCGAACACCGCGTCCACCGCGTTCGCGCTGGTAAACGCCACCCAGTCATGCTCGCCGATGTTTTTAAGTGTCCTGTCCAGTTCTTTGCTTTCGACTGGCACCGTCTCGATAGTCGGCACCTCCACCGGCATCGCCCCGCGCTCCGCCAGCATTGCCGACAGCACGCTCGCCTGCGCCCGTGTCCGCGTCACCAGCACTCGTTTGCCGAACAGCGGCTGCGACTCGTACCAGTTCAGCGTCTCGCGTAGCTTTACCACTTCGCCGACCACTGCCACCACCGGAGCCTCCAGCTTCGCCGCGTCCGCTCTCTTCACGATGTCCTTGAGCGTCCCGACAACCGTCCGTTGATGCGGAAGCGTACCCCAGCGCACCAGCGCCACCGGCGTATCGGTCGGCCTTCCGCCCGCAACCAGCGCCTTCGTGATGTCGCCGAGGTTCTCCCGTCCCATCAGCACCACCAGTGTGCCCTCAGTCTTCGCCAGGCTCGCCCAGTCCACCGGCCCGCTTTCGTGCGACGCATCCAGGCTGCCCGTCACCATTGTGAAGTTCCGCGCCACGCCCCTGTGTGTCACCGGGATGCCCGCGTACGCCGTCGCCGCGATCGCCGACGTCACCCCCGGCACTACCTCGAATGGCACGTTCGCGTACGCTAGCGCCAGCGCCTCTTCGCCCCCGCGCCCGAATACGAACGGGTCACCGCCCTTCAGGCGCACCACCGTCTTGCCCGCCCGCGCCTTCTTGACCAACACTTCGTTGATGAGCGCCTGCGCGCTCTGGCCGCCTGTGCCGCGATGCTTCCCCACGTCCACCATCTCCGCCTCCGCCCGCACCATCGCCAGCACCCGTGCGTCCACCAAGCGGTCGTGCACCACAACGTCAGCCGACTCCAGCAGCCGCTTTGCCTTTAGCGTCAGCAGTTCCGGATCACCCGGCCCCGCGCCGACGAGATACACCTTCCCCGTCATACCAGCCGCTCCGCCGCGTCCACCACCGCCTCCGCGCCTGCGTCCAGCAGCTTCTCGGCCAGCCGTTCGCCCGCCGCCTCCGGATTCGCCGCCTCCGCCGTCAATCGCGTCCTGAACATCTCGCTCCCGTCCGGCTTCGCCGCGAACGCCACCATGTGCAGCCACGTGCCCTCCACCCAGACGTACGCCGCCACCGGCGCCGTGCACCCGCCGCCCATCGCGTACACGAACGCCCGTTCCGACCGCACCGCCAGTGCCGTCTCCGTGTGGTTTGCCGCGCTCAAAATCTCAACCGTCTCAGCATCGTCCGCCCGCGTCTCCACCAAAAGCGCGCCCTGACCCGCGTCGGGGATGAACAACTCAGGGTCCAGATAGTCCGCCGCCTCGTCCAGCAACCCCAGTCGCATCAGACCCGCCGCCGCCAGCACCGCGCCGTCATACTGCTCGCCCCTCGTCTTTTGCAGACGCGTCCCCACGTTTCCGCGTATAGGAAGAAGCTCAAGGTCGGGCCGCATCGTTTTCAGCAGTGCCGTTCGTCTCGGACTGCTCGTTCCGATGCGTGCGCCCTTGGGAAGTTCGATAAGCGTCTTGTGCCACTTATTCACCAGCACGTCCCGCGGGTCGGCCCGTTCCGTGAACGCCGCGATGCCTAGTCCCGCAGGTACCTCGGTGGGAAGGTCTTTGGCGCTGTGCACCGCGAAATCAATTTTGCCCTCCAGCAGCGCCGACTCCAGCTCCTTCACGAACAGCCCCCGCCCGATGTCCGCCAGCGGCGTCGTCTGGTCGCGGTCGCCGTGCGTCGTGATGCGAACCACCTCGAACTCGATGCCCGGATGCGCCGCTCGCAGAGTGGCAAGCACCTCCTCGCTCTGCGCCAGCGCGAGCGGGCTCGTCCTCGTGCCGAGTCGTAGTCGTTGTGGGGAAGTCATCGTAGTCGTAAGCCTGTTCTGAGCGTAGTCGTAGGGAACTAGCCGCGTCGCCCGTTCTGCGACTGAACCACCATTTCATCCCACATCCTGCACGTTCCCTCGGCGCAGTCGCACCCCATGCCCGCCTCCAGCCGCTCCGTCAGCGCCCGCCGCGCCTCGTCCGTGCGTCCAGCCTGCACCATATCCACCAGCTCGTCCGTCAGGCACGCCTGCCAGTGCTCGTTGCTCACCGCCTGCCCCTGTCGTTTCATCTCCAGCCGCACTTCCGACAGCAGGGGCGCGATGTCCGAATACTCCATGATGCTGTGGCGCATCTTCAGCGGGCTTGACCCCGACAGCGTCTCGCGGAACTTCCGCGCCAGCGCCGGACTCGCCCCGCCCGTCGACACCGCCACCGCCACGTCCCCCCGCCGCACCACCGACGGCGCGATGAACATGCACAGGTGCGTCACATCCTCCACGTTCACCGTCACGTTCCGCTCCTGCGCCTCCCGGTACACCGCCTGGTTCACCGCCTCGTCCGACGTATCCGCCACCATCGCCACGAACGCCCCTTCCAGATCGCCGGGCTGATACCCGCGCTTTACCCACGTCAGCCGCCCCGCATCCGCGTGCTCCCGAATCTCGTCCTCAAGCTCCGGCGCGATGACCACCAGCTTCGGCTCGCACACCAGCAGCCCGCGCACCTTCTTCACCGCGTTGAAGTTCCCCCCGATGAGGACAACGCGGCGGCCGCGCAGGTCGAGATAGACGGGATAATAGGCAGGTGCAGGCAAGGGGCTTCTCCTTGATGTTGGTGGTATGCAGTGTTGCGGTGCTTGTGAAATGGCCGGACGCATGTCGGGCCGTTGGTTTGTCAGGGGCCTATACTACTATTGTGGCATCCTCGGCGACACTTTTCTACCGCATCAGGAACAGCGGGTCGGAGCCGTCTCCCCAAATAACCCAGGGATGCCCTAATGGAAGGTCAGGTCGGCGCAGTTTGGCTATCATCAGCACCCCATCCGCCCGAAACTCCGAAGTGTCCATATTGAACACCCGCTCCCATGGCCCTTCATACGGCCACCTCGTCGAGTCGTTGATGCGGGCTTGCAGTAGGTCTGTGTTCTCTGCCGAGGTACCGGAGTCGGCATGTACGAGCACAACCGCGATAAACGGACCCTGTGCGTCGCGTGCAGAACCTACCGCATAGCCGAGATAAGGCGCTAGCTTCGTCCCGATCGCTGCTTCCTCTCTTCGCCTTCGTTCGCAAAACTCGTCGGTGCCTGGACAGGCCATGTCTATGGACCGCTCCAGAGTCATTGGAACACCTGACAGATACATACTGTACGAACCGAGTTCGATCATGGTTCGGGCAAGCTGTTGGAATAGTTCAACGTCGGCGAGGGATTCACCCTCACCCTCTCCCTGTACCGTATCTATTATCGCTTCCATGTCTGCGGTTCGTATTGTTCTGAACACGTACTCGTCCGTAATGAGAAGGCGGCCACCCCTTCCAAGCTCATCGAAAGCAGGCGGAAGGAAACGGTCGAGCGGATAGACCTTTTCATCCTCTCTCCAGCTATAGAAACGCGTACCGTTATGGATTTCTATGTTGGGTGCTTCGCAAATGGAGCACCCTTCGATACCTGCTGCGCTTTCGGCTGAGTCGAACGTTCCGCGGACTATACTGGTAGCCAGGCTGGGACCGATACTAAGACTTTGAGTAACGTCACGGAAGTCGTAGCCGATGATGTCGCGATGCCCCCAGAATTCTGGAACCACTCGGCTGAATCCGCTGACCATTGGGCCGCGGAGAACACCGAGCGAAACCGCATCCGGGTCGACATACAGCACAAGATGGTCAAGTAAGTCGTCAGCGTCAACGTCGGGCGAAGATGATAATGGAGCGATGCCGAACACTTCCCGCATCAGTTCGTAATCGTTGAAACTTAATACCGTTGTTGTGAATTCAGGGTCGGCTGGGAGTGTGCTTAGCATTTCTTCTAGCACCGTCTTCTGCTCTACAGGCATACTCGTTGCGGTCGACTCAACCGTAGCTGATACTTGAGTGGGAGATGGAGACGTGGGTTCGGATTCTCCGCACGCCACCACCAGAACCATCAAGGCAAGAATGAAACCCGCCGCTGCGTAAAATTTCCATTAGGGTCGCCTCCTGGACGATATGGCGGCTATTGTGCCATTCTCAGCGGCGGGTTTCCAGTCCGCGAACCTGCTTTGGCTCCGAACCATTCAGCCGCCAAATCGACCCATGCTGGATTCATCGACTCGATAAGTGCAACCTTCTTGGCCCGACGCCACCCCTTGATTTCCTTCTCTTTGGCGATAGCCGCGCTCACGTCGTCCGTCTCGTCGAAGTAGACCAACCGGGTCGTGTAGTACTTCT
>JAQBWG010000206.1 GCA_027625225.1 Chloroflexota bacterium
GAGCAAAAGCAGGATGTGAACGGGGTAACAGTGCTGACGGCGAAGGTACCGAACGCGGATGCCGACAGTCTGCGCGAGATGGGCGACTGGCTGCGCAACAAGCTGGGCAGCGGCGTGGTAGTACTGGGGTCGGTGTCAGACGGAAAACCGACGCTGATTGCGATGGTCACACAAGACCTCGTCAAGCAAGGACTAAGCGCGGTAGACATCGCCCGTGGCGCAGCCAAGGCCATGCAGGGCGGCGGCGGTGGTCGGCCTGACGTAGCCCAGGCGGGCGGCAAGCTGCCCGAGAAGCTGGACGAGGCGCTGTCCAAGGTGCCCGATTTCGTCAAGACGAAGTCGTCCGGCTAGGCCGCTCCCGTGCGCGTGATGGCTCTGGATGTCGGCGAACGGCGCATCGGCGTAGCCCTCAGCGACCCACTGTTGATACTCGCATCGCCTCTCACGACATTCGCCCGCAAGAACCTCTCGGCGGATATCGAGGTAGTGCTGGGGCTGATAACAGACCACGAGGTGAACGTCATCGTCGTGGGGTTGCCTCTATCGCTGAACGGCAAAGAGGGTCCGCAGGCCAAGCTTACGCGCAAGTTCACCGATGTTCTCGAAGCGCAGTCCCCGGTGCCGGTGCGGACGTTCGACGAGCGGTTCTCATCTTTTGAGGCGGAGCAGCTTCTGCGTGACGCGGGCAAGCAACCGAGCCGCGACAAGGGCAGCATAGACTCAGCGGCGGCGGCGGTAATATTGCAAAGATACCTGGACAAGCTACGGAAGTAGCGTGGAACAAAATCTACTGAGCCGTCGTCTTAGTTCACAACACACTCTCAGAAAGAAATAGGCCATGTTGCATAGGACATTCTTACGCTCGTTTTTCGCCCTTGGCGCGCTGTTGACAATCGCTCTCGTGGCTTGCGGCGAGGCCGCTCCAGCCACGTCGCCCACATCCGAAGTCGAGGAGAACCTGTCCTTCGCGCCTACTGATGCGCGGCTCAAAGGCGTCCAGCTTCCGGACAACGAAGCCGCTATCCTCAGTATCTTCGACCGGTTGCCTTCCGAAATCGGCGAGATGACGCTGGCAACAACCAACGAGCGTGGCCCCGAACGATACGCATCGTTCTACTTCCGGCCGGGCTCAAACCTCCCGAACGCACAAATGCTGGTGCTGGACGTGTCCACCGGCGACTTTTTCCCTGCCGGTTCGACCGCAAAAGATGTTATCGAAATCTTCAAGACCGGGGCCGACTGGTCGGTCCTCAGCTCCGGTGAGGATGAAAACCTAGTCTGGCTCGAATACCACACCACGGCTTCCATCGAAGGCGACCCGAATGTCCAGCAGATATACGTAGCGCAGTGGGGACACCCCAATAGCAACTGGGTGTTCGCGGTACAAGCCGACAACCCCGAAGACATGCTAAGAGTCCTGAATTTGTTCCTCTTATCCATGGATGGCGCAGCCTCGTAGCCTGCTATACTTAGCGTGTGACGCAGTACATCGGGCTTCTTGGACATCCACTAAGCCACTCAATCTCGCCAGCATTCCAGCAGGCGGCCCTCGACCACGTCGGGCTATCCGCGCGCTACGAGACGTGGCCGACACCACCTGACAAGCTCAAGGAGGCGGTCGCACGTCTACGCAAGGACGATTGTCTCGGCGCGGGCGTGACCATCCCCCACAAAGAGGCGATGCTGCGACTGGTAGATGAGATAGACCCGCTGGCCCGCTCTATCGGCGCCATCAACACCATCGTCAACCGCAAAGGGCGGCTGTCCGGCTACAACACCGACGCGGCAGGTTTCCTGCGTGCACTAAAAGAGCGCGGCGGGTTCGACCCGAAGGACAAGCGTGTACTGTTACTCGGTGCGGGCGGCGCGGCCAAGGCGGCGGCGTTCGCGCTCGTACGCGAAAACGTGCGGTCGCTTATCATCACCAACCGCGACGCCGTCCGGGCCATGAATCTGGCACGGGACGCCGACATCGGCGATTCGTTCGTGACAGCGGTACTCATGGAGCCGGAGTCGTTGCGGATGCACGTGCGAAACGCCGACCTCATCGTCAACAGCACATCCGTAGGCATGGCTGGCAGCAATGCGGCAGACCTGTCGCCACTCAAGGGCCTATCCATTCCGTCCTCAGCCTTTGTATTCGACATGGTGTACAACCCGCCAGAAACACCGCTTATGCGTCAAGCCGTTGAGTCGGGCGCCAAGGCCTTGGGCGGCTTGCCCATGCTTATCTACCAGGCTGCCGAGCAATTTCCCATGTGGACGGGTAAAGACGCTCCACTAGACGTCATGTTCAAGGCAGGCGAAGAGGCGTTGGCCGCACTCGTCGCCAAGAAGTCGTAGGCCTGCGATGAAAGCGAATATCTTCCTGACAGGCTTCTCCGGCACCGGCAAAAGCACCGTGGGACGCGAGGTTGCACGCCTGCTGGGTTGGACGTTCGTGGACACCGATACCGAAATCGTACGCATCGCTGGCAAGCCCATCGCCGACATCTTCGCTGGGGACGGCGAGGCGCAGTTCCGAAAGGTCGAGCATCAGGCGCTAAGCGCTGTGTGCAAAGGCACGCGCCAGGTCGTGTCCACCGGCGGCGGCATAGTCACCGGTGCTAACAACCGTAAACTGATGCACGACAACGGCATCGTCGTGTGCCTCGAAGCAAATCCAGCCATCATCTTCCAACGCCTGAGCGAGCAGAACTCCAGCGCCGAGACCGAAGAAGTGCGGCCCATGCTGGCCGACAACGACCCGCTCAAACGCATCACAGATCTGAAGCAGAAGCGCCAAAGCGACTACGCCCATGCGCACTGGACGGTACACACCGACCGGCTGTCGCCTCAGGCCGTGGCAGGTGAAATCGTTCACGCATGGCGACTGCTGGCTGGACGCACCGGCGACGACCTGCGTATGCCCGAACCTGACCTTGCCACTACCGTGCACACCGCATCCGGCAGCTATTCCGTCTGGGTCGGCTGGGACTTGCTAGAGCAATTCGGGCAGCGGGCCACGCAGATACTCTCACCCGGCGCGGTATACGTAATCACCGACGACGGGGCGTACCGTCACGCACGTAAAGTTCAAACATCAATGGAACAAATCGGCATACCGGCACACTTCTTCGTGGCCGAACGAGGCGAGGCACACAAAACGCTGGACACAGTCCGGCACATCTACGACTGGCTCGCGTCACTGAAAGCCGAACGGGGGCATCTGGTCGTCGCCGTGGGCGGTGGTGTGATTGGCGACATGGCCGGTTTCGCCGCTGCGACCTACCTGCGAGGCATGCCGTTCGCCCAGGTTCCGACAACGCTACTGGCGATGATGGACTCGTCCATCGGCGGCAAGACCGGCGTTG
>JAQBWG010000207.1 GCA_027625225.1 Chloroflexota bacterium
GACCGGCCAGTATTGGTCTCAGCGTGCGACCCGCTGAACCTCGTAGGCATTGTCACGCCCGGCCCACGCGTGCCTGCCCAGCCTGGCAACCATGTCATTTTCCGCGATGGTGTACCACTAGCATCTGTGCAAGGAACCAGCCTGTCGCTAATAGCCTCGGACGAACAAGAGGTCGTGCAGGAGTTCCAGACCAGGCGGCTTCCCCAACTCAAGCTGTCGCCTGTAACAAAGCCTCCGGTCACTTCTTAGCTTCAGTTGTTAAATCCGGCCTGGCTGGCTATGATTTGGTCGGCCTCCGGCCCTTAGACCCCACATAGGAGAATCAATCTCATGATGCTCGACATCATCACCAAAAAGAATCCCAAGCTCGTGCAGATATCCGCCGAGTTGCACCAGAACGGCAGCATCCCGCCCGATACCTACGTGGTAGACCTCGACGGCGTCCGCGAGAACGCCCGCAACATCAAGCAGTGCGGCGATGCGAACGGCATCCGGCTCTACGCTATGAGCAAGCAGATCAACCGCAACCCGTCTATGCTCAAGGTCATCTCCGAAGAAGGCATCAAAAAGGCCGTCGCGGTGGACATCCAGGACTTCAACATGCTTACCATGCAGAAGTTCCCCATCGGCCATGTCGGCCACCTCGCCCAGATTCCCCGTCACTCCACTGAACGCGTCCTCAAGGCCAAGCCCGAAATATGGACGGTGTACGACTACGAGCGGGCCGTGTTCATATCTCAGGCCGCCAAGAAGCTGGGTGTGCAGCAGGACATCGTTATGAAAGTCATCGGCCCTAACGACAAGGCATACATCGCTCAGGAAGGTGGTATACCGCTTACCCATGCCATGGATGTTGCTAAGCGAATCATGGACTTACCCAACGTCCGCATCGTAGGCACAACTGGCTTCCCGTGCGTCATGTACGACGAGAACGAACGCAAACTTTTGCCTGCACCCAATATCAAGACCATCGCCGACTTCGCCGCACGCTTAAACAAAGAACTAGGCATTGAGATTTCCCACATCAACTGCCCCGGCACATCGTCCTGCAAGTCCATCGAAATCGTGAAGCAGCACGGTGGTACCGATGCCGAACCGGGCAGCGCTTTCTGGGGCACGGCGATGCAGCAACTCTTCGGGCCGGACAACGGCGTCCCGTCCGTCACCTACGTCACCGAAGTGTCCCATTTTGCCTACGATGTCGCCTGTGTACTCGGCGGTGGTTTCGCACCCGACGTGGCCTTTGGCGACATGGCCATTAAAGACGCGTTCGTCGGCTCAAATCCGGACACTATCATGGAGAATCGGGTGAAGGCCGAAGACCCCAACGTAAAGATGGACTACTACGCTTGGCTCATGCCCGACCCCAGCCAGTCCGTCAAACCAGGGGACTCAGCTGTGTACTTCTTCCGGCCCCAGGTGTTCAGCACCCGCTCATCCAACATGGCGGCCGTTTCGGGACTGCAATCCGGCAAGCCAAAGCTGGAATCGGTCATTGACCGCGGGGGCCGTCAGGTCGCCTAGCTACTTCAATTCCGTGGGCATCGGCTTAAACTGGCAGCCCTCAACGAAGAGGTCGAAGAAGTCAGGTGTGGTCTCCAACTCGACGTGCTCGATACGCCGCGTGAGGTCTTCCACAACACCACGCATACGCTCCGACAGCAGCATAATAGTCGCGCCCTCAAGCGAAGCGTTGCCCACCTTCTCGACGCGCTCCGGTGGAAAGTTTGCGATGAACCCGATATTGGCTGCATTCTCAGCGCTCAGATAGTTGGCGAACCCGCCTGCGAGGTACATCTTGGTGATGTTCTCCAGCGGCTGAGCATATTTACGCAGCACTATGTACTGGCCGCAGAAGTTGGCCGACTTGGCCTGTGCCAGCACACTGATATCTGCACGTGAGAGCGACATCCTCTCCTCGGGCGCGAAGAAAAACTCCCTCGACCCGTCCGCGTACACACCCAACTCGTTCATCTTCCCCGTGCGCCGTAACTCAGCCAACAAGTCCACCAGACCAGACCCGCAGATGCCTTGCGGTGGCTTATTACCGATGGTGTCACACTTCACCGAGTCGTTCTCCATGCGCACCGTCTCCACCGCGCCGTCGTACCCCGGCATGGCGTAAGTCACCTGTCCGCCCTCGAACGCCGGACCCGCCGGACACGACGCCGCAAGCATCCGGTGCCGGTTGCCGATAATTACCTCCGTGTTTGTACCGATGTCCACCAACAGCACCGGTTCTTCCTGCTCGTCCATTCTGATGGCCAGCAGGTCGGCGGCGACGTCGGCTCCCACGTGCGAGCCGATAAGCGGCCCGCCGTACACGTTCGCCTTGGGAAACACCCGCACACCCAGTTCCTTAGCACTGACACTCAGTGTGGTCGTCGAACGCTTGCCGTCCAGCATCTCCAGTTCGGTGATGGACTTGTATGGCTTCTCACCGATGGTACTCACATCGAACCCGAAGATGATGTCGCGCATCGTCGCATTACCCACTACGACCACATCGTAGACAAGTCGCCGGTGCAGCTTCAGCTTCTTGCACATCTCGCCAATCTCAAAGTTGATGGACGAGAGCATCACCTTCTGAAGCTCGCCGTGGTATTCACCGATGTCGTAAGAGATGCGGTTCATCACATCACTACCGCCGAACCGCTGCGGATTCTCGAACGATGCGATGTAGACAATCTCGCCGCTTTCCAGGTCGGCCAAGTTCATCACAACCGTGGTCGTACCCGCATCAATCGCCAGCCCCAAGATGCGCCCCCGGTAGTCGTCCAGCCGTTCATCACCCCGGAACACCGCATCGTCCTGCCGTCGCACCGCCGGTTCAAGCGGCACGTCGCGATGCACCGAGCTCGTCAGGATACGCGGCTGGCGCCTCAGAATAGCGAACTCGACGTCCGCGTTGGCGTCCTGGACGACCGCCTGGCATGCCAGACGATAATTACCGCGCAGAAACTCCTCGGCGACTGTGAGTGGGGATAGCGCGTCCATCCCTTGCCGCACCTCGACGATGCACTCGTGGCACTCACCTGTGCGTCCGCACGAGGTCGGCACCCGTACCTGCACGTCATCGGCATAGTCGAACAGGGACCTGTCCGCGACGAGTTCCAGCCTCTTGGTTCCCAGGATGAGTGGACTCATACGAAAACTAGATACCCCAGCTTGTGGCTTTGTTCGGAACGATTTTCATAATTACATGAACGCCGTCCTTCCAGCCCAGCGTCTTGAACTGCGGAAACTTTTCTATAAGAAGCCGTTTCGTCGTGACATATTCGTCGCCTTCGCCGATAATTTCAGCTGTCCCCTGAATACGGATGCCACGCAGCACGTCCCAGTCCTCTGT
>JAQBWG010000208.1 GCA_027625225.1 Chloroflexota bacterium
GGAACTGGTCGAGCGGGTTGTCGTTGGCGACGAAGACGCTGAGCGCGCGCTGGCCGCGCCGTCCGCTGCGTCCCGCCTGCTGCCAGGTGCTGGCTATGGTGCCGGGATAGCCGGTGAGGATGGTGGCGTCGAGGTTGCCGACATCTATTCCTAATTCCAGCGCGCTGGTGGTGGTGAGGCCGAGAAGGCGGCCTTCGAAGAGGTCTTTTTCCAGACGGCGGCGGTCTTCAGCCAGATAGCTGCCGCGATAGGCGGCCAGCTTCTTGGCCAAGGCGGGAGAAGATTCCATGAGCCGTTCGCGGACGTACACGTAGAGCAGTTCGGCCATGTTGCGGCTGCGGACGAAAGTTAGAGTACGAATCTTGTTCTTTATCAATTCAGTCATGAGCATGGCGGCATCGGTGTTAGTGCTGCGACGGCTGCCGCGGGCCATGTCGAGCATGGGCGGGTTCCAGAGCAGGAAGTCTTTACCGCCGTAGGGAGAACCGTCCTCGTCGACCACGGTGAACGGCATGCCGACCAGCTTTTCGGCGTGCTCGCCGGGGTTGGCGATAGTGGCCGAGCAGAGGATGAACCGGGGGTTGCCTCCGAAGAGGCGGCAGAGACGACGTAGGCGGCGGAGGACGTTGGCGACGTGGGAGCCGAAGACACCGCGATAGACATGGGCCTCGTCCACGACGACGTATTTCAGATTGCGAAGCATCTGATACCAGCTGCGGTGGTTGGGGAGGATGCCGAGATGGAGCATGTCGGGGTTGGTCATGAGCAGCTTGGCGCTGCGGCGGATATCGGTACGGTCTTGAGGGGAGGTATCGCCGTCGAAGATGCCGTGGCGGAGCTTGCTCTGGCCCGGAATCAGCTTGTCGAGGCTGTTGGACTGGTCTTGAGTCAGCGCCTTAGTGGGGAACAGGTAGAGCGCGTAGGCGGTGGTGTCCTCAAGCAGGGCCTCGACGACAGGGAGGTGGTAGCAGAGGCTCTTGCCGCTGGCGGCGGCGGTGGCGACGATGACGTTCTCGCCGCGGCGGACGGCGTTGATGGCGTCGGCCTGATGCTGGTACAGGTGGTCGATGTTCTGGGCGTGCAGCCCGTCCTGCAATTTGGGGTGCAGCGGCTTGTCCAATTCGCCGAAGACGGTCTTGCGTTCGGGGATTTTCTGGACGTGCTCAATCTGATCCTGATACCAGGGCTGGCTTCTGACGTTCGCTAAAAAGGCTTCGGTATCCACAGATTCCTATTAAAACTCCAAAGTATCGGTGTCTTCTTCTTCGACAGTGTAGTCTCCACGATTGCCGTGGATGTAGGAGAGCACCGTCTGGACGACATCGGCGGCGTGGGCGGCGCTGTTGCTGGCGCAGGAGAAGCCGAGGGTGGCGACCTGGTGGACGTCGTTGTCGGCGACCTCGGCGATGGAGACGCGAAATTTCACGCGGACGCGGTCACAGAGCGACTTCACGACCTTGCGCTTGTCCTTCAGGCTGCGGTTTTCGGGCATCCGCAGGGTCACTCTTCCGACGCCAACGTACAACTCCGGCCTCCTATGTACTGGATGCATTATAGTGACTGAAGCACGCCCGAAGGGTTGGAGGCCCGCCCGCATGCTGAATCTGGTCAAATCCGTTCTCAGATTCTTCGGCTTCATAGATTATCCCGGAGACAAACCCGTCCACATCTTCACGGCTCCCAACGAGCCGGAGGCCGAGGTGTGGAAAGAGGTCTTGCAGCAAGGCGGCGTCCATGTTGTTCTCAGAAAGATGCCCCGGGGGTTGAGTCCGGCGAACAACACCGGATTCAAATACTTCGATTCTCCATACGCAGTGTTAGTTCTTCAATCGCAGGTGCCTAGGGCTTACGCCATTTTGCAGCCGAACAAGGAACTGCCGAAGAGAAGGTGATAGGGGTGCTGCCCAGCTTGACACGTTCGGTGGCCGCCCCTAGCATCACTATATGGAAGACCAAAGAGACTGGATACAGGCCGTCGAACGCACGTGGATAGCACGCTTTCCCAAGCAAATGCTGGCGACGTTCGGCACGACCAATCTGAACTACTTCGTGGTGACGGAGCCCGCGTACCGCGATTTCCAGCCGGAGAAGCAGGAGGGCGTGGTGCGCATCGGCAAGGTGGTGGCGCAGAAGCCCGCGGTGGTGACGCCTACGTACGCCCTCAATCTACAAGGGTTCAGTGACGAAGCGCGCGACTACATGCAGCAGATGGCGCAGGAGTACGGGTCGAATAGTCCCGGCATCCTGTACCAGTACAAGAACGAGGCTCAGCGGATCGACATTCTGAGCGGCGAGGCGAGGGAAATCGCCCGGCGCATCGGCAAGGATCTGGACGAGCGAAAAGAAGACCTGTCCGTGGTTATCGTGGGCGTGGACGAGTTGTGGGACGTGGCGCTGATGAAGTTCATCTACGAGTTCACATCATCATCGCTGGCGGGAAACGTCCGCGAGTTCCAGGCGCGAGGGATGCTCGACCCGCAGGCGGCCTACGGCGGTATACCGAAGGCGGCGATTCAGCAAATCGAGCGGCTGTTCCAGGAGGTCGAGCGGGGACGCGACCCGGACGACCTCAAACGCGAGCTCGACCAGTGGGGCGTATTCGAACACTTCGAGGACCGGTTCCTGAGACTATTTCGCCGAAGGCAGTAGTTTAAAGACCCAACTGCTGAGCTAACTGCTCATCGGACGGTTCAATGAGCACCGCTCCGTCGTCAAAGACGATGGTCGGGGTTGAACGGTTCCCGTTATTCAGGCTCTTAATAGTCTCCTCGCCCTGCTTGTCTTCATCAACATCAATCCATGCGTAGGGGATGCTGCTTCGCTTGAGAAACGCGCGAGACCGTATCGTGTCTTCGCACGTTTTTGTTCCATACACTTTAACTTTCGCTTCCATGTCATCTTCCTCGGCTTTCGTTTTCGCTCTTCGCGGGACATAGCTTAACCCATCACGATATAGTAGCGGGACATGGATACGAACACTCTTCTTATCGGCGTCGCAATCGTCCTGCTGGGGGCGACGATACAAGGCACCATCGGGTTTGGACTGGCCCTGACGGCTGTGCCGCTCATGAGCATCATGGTCTCGCCGAAGCTGGTGGTACCGACGCTGATGCTGATAGGAACGCTGTCTTCGTTATACCTTACCTACCAGTCTCGACGCTCTATCGATATCAAACGCATCTGGCCGCTCATCCTCGGTGGGGTTGCGGGAATCCCTATCGGGACGCTTTTACTTTTGAGGCTGGACGAGAACGTGCTGCGCCTGTACGTAGGTGTTGTTGTGTCGGTGTTCGCGGTACTGATGCTGCT
>JAQBWG010000209.1 GCA_027625225.1 Chloroflexota bacterium
GACGCCGGAGATGGCGGACCCCGATAACTATCCCGTCAGGATCGAAGTCCCGGAAGGTCCCGTTACCGTAGACGGGACACGGCGCAACGCCCGAATGCTCATCGAGTACCTCGAAGGCTGGATTGCCGGGCGCGGGGCCAAGGGCATCGACAGCCTCGCCGGCAGGCCCGGGCTGCACGGCCCGCTGATGGAAGACCTCGCGACGGGGCGAATGTCCACCGCACAGATTGCGCAGCGCATTATCCACGAGGCCAAGGACACCGAGTCCGGCCGGCCGCATTCGTACGCACTCGTGAAGCAGCTTTTGCAGGAGCAGACAGAGGACATCATCCGGCTGTCTAAAGCAGAGATACAGGATTCCGACGTATCAGCCGCGACGGAGGTGCGGTACCGCAAGGCGTACAAGATTGCGTTGCGGTGGGTGAAGAATTACACAGAACTGGACTTCCGGAGCCTCGGCTCGTACACGAGGGCCGATCTGGAGGCGATTGCGGCGGGGCCGGAGGCGTTTTAGATCAGTGGCCAGTGGTTAGGGATCAGTGGTCAGGTAACAGCCGGGTGTCGGGGGTTGGGTGCTGGGTGTTGGGGGAACAGGCTGGCCGCATGAACTACCTGGCGTTCATGGTGCCGCGGATGCGGGAGCGGGGTTTCGCTGAAGAGGACATCCGCCGTATTCTGGTGGAGAACCCGGCGCGGGTGCCGGCGATCGGTTGCAATTGACCCATCTGTAGGAGGAGCTTCTCCCATGCGCATAGAAAAATTCGATGTTTACTACGTCAAGATGCCGCTCATCTACCCGTGGCGTACGGCGTACGGGGCGGACTACGACATCCACTCGGTGCTGGTGAAGGCGACGAGCGGCGAGCATGAAGGGTGGGCGGAGTCGACGCCGTTCTTCGCGCCTACGTACTTGCCGGAGAGCGCCGGAACGGTGTTCTACCAGGTGACGGAGATATTCGCGCCGTACCTGGTGGGGCAGGAGTTCGAAACTGCTGAGGACGTAAACAAGCGTCTCGCCATATTCAAGGGCAACAGCTTTGGGAAGGCCGCAGTGGAGATTACCTGGTGGACGCTCCAATCGGCCATTACGAAGACTCCCCTGCACCGCCTGTTGGGCGGCGAAACGCGCGAGGTACAGGCGGGGGCGGACTTCGGCATTCAGGACTCCATCGACATGCTGCTGGGGAACATCCAGAAGGCAGTCGACGCGGGCTTCCCCCGCATCAAGCTCAAGGTCGGGCGCGGCTGGGACCTGGAGATGCTGAAGGCGGTGACGTCCACCTTCCCCAAGATGACGTTCCACATCGACTGCAACTCGGGGTACACGCTGGATGATCTGCCGTTCTTCAAAGCCATCGACAACATGGGCCTGGCGTTTATCGAGCAGCCGTTGCACTTCAACGACGTGCTGGACCACGCAGAGTTGGCGAAGCAGATCCAGACGCCGGTCTGTCTCGACGAAACCATCGTGAGCGTGAAGGCGGCTGAGCAGGCGCTCCAGATCGGGGCATGCAAGTACATCAACATCAAGCCGGGTCGCATCGGCGGCCTGAGCAACGCAATCGCCGTACACAACATGGCGCGGGACGCCGGTGTGCCGGTGTGGATTGGCGGTATGCTGGAGAGCGCCCTCGGGGGGGCAATCTGCGTGGAGGTGGCGACGCTACCCAACTTCACGTATCCGGGCGACCTGTTCCCTTCGGCGCGGTTCTACCACGAAGACCTGAGCAAGCCGTACATGGAGCTGACGAAGGACCTGACGTTTGCGCCGTTTACCAAAGGCCTGCCGACGCCGGACCCGGAGAAGCTCAAGACGCAGACAGTGTGGCACAAGACGGTGGAGCACCCGCTGGTCATGCGCAAGTAGTTCACAGGAGTTAATTCCAGATGGCACGACGCAACAGGAGGAGGAAAACGGCGAACCGGCAGCCCACCGTCGAGAGGAAGCCGGAAGCAGAGGCTCCCCCACCGGCGCCTCCCCCTGCGCCACCAACGCCACCACCGCCCATCTTCATGGAGCGGACCAGGCATGTGCAGAAAGGAAGCTCGTTCCGCTCTGTTCTGCTCATCGTCATGGTCGTATCAATCGGCATAGCGCTGGTGTCTCTGACAGTGGACATCGAAGCAGAGACCCCTATTTGGGGCTTCCTGTTCCTTCATAAGACCCGGGTCATTACCGCCGAAATAGCACTGATGGCTGTAATAGTTGTGGAGATAGCCATGAGGCTGGTTCTCCGCATTTACGAAGCCCAGAATGCCCGACAGGCCGGCGTTGCGATGCGGGCAGTGATACGCACAGTATCCTACACCATCATCGGGGTTGTGATAGTCACTATTCTTTCGTCCAATCCCGCCCTTGCCGTCAGCGTCGGCGGCATGACCGGCATCATCGTCGGCTTCGCAGCCCAGAACCTCTTGGCAAACGTTCTGGCAGGACTGCTCATTGCGCTCGCGAGGCCTTTTCGACTCGACGACCAGATTACGGTCATGGGTATAACAGGGCGGGTCGTTGAGTTTGGCGTCATGCACACGATGATTTATACGGTGGATATGGTAGTGCTGATTCCCAATTCAGCTCTCATGACGCAGGTAATTCAGCGCAAACCCCTGTCTATAGGCATGGAAGGGGAATGATAGAGAACTGAAGACAGCTTCATCAGGTCAGTTTCCTGGACGTGCATGGTCGTGAATATGACCTTCGCCTTCGTGCTCCGCCGCAGGCTTCACGTGAGCGGGATGGGTATGCTCAACTGTCGAATGGTTGTGCTCGTGAGCGTGAGTCGAAACCCTGTGGGTTAACTCGCCGTTTGGGGCGACGATGTGGTTGATGTGGTGATGGTTATGGCTGTGAACAACCTGCTCGTGTCGATGCTTCGATAGGTTCGATGTCATCACATCCCTCCATGCTGGTTGCACATCACGATATGGAAAAGCATCCTGCGATGTCAACCGCATTGCGAGGTATCGTAGTGGCAATCGTCCGCTCTCAAAGGGGGCATGGTGCGATTGCCGGTTATGGACCCGAACCCCCGAACCGCAGGCGCAACTTGTTCATCCGATACGCAAAAATCTTCTCCAGGTCGCGCCGGACGAACAGCTTATTGACGAGCGCCCCTCCCGGCACGGCATATTCCACGTGGTCAATTGCGAGGGTGCCGCCGTCGCGCGAAACAAATCGATGCTCGTGGACCCAGTGCCGGTACGGCCCCTTGATCTGCCGGTCGACAAACCGGTGCGGCGGGTCCCACACTGCAATCTCGCTGCGCCACCGCACCGGTACGCGGTGGA
>JAQBWG010000210.1 GCA_027625225.1 Chloroflexota bacterium
TCCATCGTCCGCGTGAACCAGGTGGACTACGGCATGATTTATCGGACGCTCGATGGTGGTGCGATGGGTGTTGCCGTGCCTCACGTCAACACTGCCGAAGAGGCTCGCGAAGTCGTTCGCGCCGCCAAATTCGCCCCCATCGGACTGCGCGGCTCCTTCACCAGCCGCCAGGGCATCGGCGTCAAAGACTACATCTCCAAGGCCAACGACCAGACCATGGTCATAGTCCTTCTCGAAGATATCGAGGCCGTCAAAAACCTCGATGAAATTCTTAAGGTAGACCACATAGACGTCTTCTTCGTCGCCCCCGGCGACCTTGCCCAGACCATGGGTTACGCTGGCGCCTACGACCACCCCAAGGTGGTTGAAACCGTTGAAAGTACCCTGAAGAAAATTGTCGGCTCAGGTCGTGTTGCCGGAACTATGGTGAACGACCAGACCGCGGAGAAGTACATCAAGATGGGTGTGCGCTTCCTGTCCGTCGCCTGGATGCCTTGGTTCAATGCCGGTGGTCAAGGGTTCCTCAACAAAGTCGCTGCCGCTGCCAAGAAATAGAGCGTTCCCGCCCGGAGGACGGCGTTGACCAACCTATCTTCCGCTCTCGAACGGTTTCTGACTCCCGACGAGCTCACTGTGCTTCGTCGGGCAGGCGAAGTCGCCAAGCAACATCGTAGAGATCTGTACCTCGTCGGCGGCTCGGTGCGCGACTTCTTACTGGGAATCGCTCCCGCCGATTTGGATTTGGTTGCCGTCGGCATAGACGATCGTTTCGCCACTGCGCTGGCTCACGACCTGAACGGACGCATCACCGCCCGTTCCCAATTCGTCACCGCCCATCTGAAAGCCGGAAAGGTCGGTATAGACCTCGCCATGGCCCGTAGTGAGACTTACGAAAGGCCTGGTGCCCTTCCCACCCTCGCACCCGCTGAAGACATCCGCGAAGACCTTGAACGTCGCGACTTCTCCGTCAATGCCATGGCCGTATCCCTGTCGAAAAAACAATGGGGACGTTTGGTCGACCCGCTCAAAGGCCGGAGCGACCTCGAAAAAAAGCGCCTCCGCGTTCTCCATCCAAAAAGCTTTCAGGACGACGCCACCCGCATATTCCGTGCCGTCCGCTACGCCGTGCGCCTGGGCTTCGCGCTCGACGCAACTACCAGGCATGTCCTACGGCGCGACATAGGCTATGTCGATACGATTGGTGGCGAAAGGGTCTGGAACGAACTCGAACGCATTTTTCTCGAACCCCGCGCCGTGACCACGATTCGCAGTGCTCAAAAACTGGGCGTGCTCCAAGCGATTGTGCCGGGATTAGGAATACCAACCAGCCGTGTGGGCCGACAGCCTGGCGGCGAAACTCGCGTCAAGCAGCTACTTGCTTTGATTGCCTGGCCACTCATGCCCATCCCCGGCATGGCTGCCGTGAAAAAACGGCTGCGTCTGAACGCCACGCTGACCCGCGTCCTCAACGATACAGGCTCCGTAAAAGAACTGCTCTCAGTGCTGTCGAGTAGGGACGTCTCGCCCAGTCAACTCTACAACATGCTGTCCGGGTTCGACTCTGACGCCATACACGCCGCCGCCATCGCCTGCGACGACCCCGATATCGCCCGTCTGCTCGACTACTACCTATCCGAGCTGAGTGATGTGAATCCCCTGCTCGACGGCGACGACCTACTTGAACTCGGCGTTCCCGAAGGCCCGCATATGGGCAAGGTGCTGGAAGAACTGCTCACCGCCCGCCTCGATGGACTGCTGCAGACCCGCGATGACGAAGAATCCTTCGTCCGCAAGCATCTGAAGAAGTAGAGCTACCCGCCCGCCGGGCCACCGCCCAGCCCCGGCTCGGTCATGGACGCCGGGTCGAGAATCTTGTCTAGGTCTGCGTCGGATAAGTCCGTCTCCTCCGACGCCACCTCGCGCACCGTCTTCCCCGTTGCCTGCGCCTTCTTTGCGATGGCCGCCGACTTGTCGTAGCCGATATGCGGCACCAGCGTTGTCACTATCGCCAGCCCCTTCTGCACCATCTCCGGCCCCTTCGTCGTTGCCTCTAGCCCGCTCACACACTGCTTCGCAAGGTTCTCCGACGACGTCGCCAGAAGCTGGATGGACTGCAGCAGGTTGTACGCCGCCACCGGCATCATCACATTGATTTCGAAGTTCCCCGATTGGCCCGCGATAGTGATGGTCGCGTCGTTTCCGATGACCTGCGCCGCCACCATCGCCACCGATTCTGGGATCACCGGGTTCACCTTCCCCGGCATGATGGAACTGCCCGGCTGCACTTCCGGCAACGTGATTTCGCCGAAGCCCGCGCGGGGTCCCGAGCCAAGCCACCGGATGTCGTTCGCAATTTTCATCAGGCTCACCGCCACCGTCTTCAGCGACCCGCTCGCCTCCACGATGCCGTCCAGCGTACTCTGCGCTTGAAAGTGATTCGTCGTCTCCCGCACCTCGAACCCCAGCGTCTTCGACAGTCGCGCGCACACCCGATCTGCAAACTCCGGGTGTGTGTTCACACCAGTACCCACCGCTGTGCCACCCAGCGCCACCTCCGCCAGGTCGTCCGCCGACTTCAGCACCCGCATCGCGCCGCGTGAAATCTGGCCCGCATGTCCCTGGAACTCCTGCCCCAGCCGCACCGGCGTCGCGTCCTGCAGATGCGTCCGGCCCGTCTTCACGATGGGCATGAACTCCTCTGCTTTTTTCTCCAAATCGTTCTGCAACAACCTTAGAGCGGGGATAAGCTCCGTGTGGATGGTGATGAGTGCCGCAAGATGTATAGCGGTCGGTATCACGTCGTTCGACGACTGACCGAAGTTCACATGGTCGTTCGGATGCACCGGCGTCTTCGAGCCGATTTTGCCACCCAGTATCTCGATGGCCCGGTTCGCGATGACCTCGTTCGTATTCATATTCGTGGACGTTCCCGACCCCGTCTGGAAAATGTCCACCACGAACTGCTCGTCCAGCTTTCCCGCGATAACCTCGTCCGCCGCCTGCACGATGGCCTTCGCCAGCTTCCCATCCAACTGCCCCAGCTCCACGTTTGTTTGTGCCGCTGCCTTCTTTATCTCGCCCATCGCTCGTATGAACGAACGGGGAAAGCGCAGGTCGCTGATAGGGAAATTCACCACTGCCCGCATCGTATTCGCCCCGTAATAGGCGTTGACCGGCACCTGAAATTCACCCATAGAGTCGCGTTCTGTCCGATAACCTTGTGTGCTCACGATACCTAAATCTCCTGATACATAAAGTTGTATTTCAAATCATAAAC
>JAQBWG010000008.1 GCA_027625225.1 Chloroflexota bacterium
GCAAAGCCATACATCCAAGTTATGTAGAGGGCCAATTGCAGGGTGGGAGCGTTCAGGGCATTGGTTGGGCTCTAAATGAAGAGTACTTCTACAATCGCTCCGGCCAAATGACCAACGCTAGCTTCTTGGATTATAGGATGCCCACCATGTATGACATGCCGATGATTGACACGGTTATCGTCGAAGTGCCAAACCCCGGGCATCCGTACGGAGTGCGTGGTGTGGGCGAGGTTCCGATTGTCCCGCCACCCGCCGCTATCGCGAATGCTATTCACGACGCCGTAGGTGTTCGCATCAATCGTCTGCCGATGAATCCACAGACGATAATGGAGTTCATCTGGCAGAAGAATAAGAAGTAGTGGCCGACTCCTGATGGCCCAGGTGTTTATCCCATCGTTAATGCAAAAGGTTACGAA
Source organism: Chloroflexota bacterium (assembly GCA_027625225.1). Classification (GTDB taxonomy): domain Bacteria; phylum Chloroflexota; class Dehalococcoidia; order Lucifugimonadales; family VGZR01; genus VGZR01. The sequence goes on from JAQBWG010000008.1 coordinate 417, forward strand.
GGGCGAGAGTCAAGTAGAAGTGCCTGGCAAAACGGTGCGCGAAGTCATTAACAACCTGGAAGAAAGATATCCAGGAATTAAGGATCGCTTGGTAGATGGATTCCGCATCAAGGGAAACATCAACGTGGCTGTTGATGGAGAGGTAACTACTTTGGGATTGCTGGCGGAAGTGGAAGAAAATAGTGAAGTTCACTTTCTTCCCGCCATAGGGGGCGGTGCCCTCAGTTTACGGTAGATTGAGGTATAGGGGCGCACATCGTGCGCCCCTATACGTTAAAAATGTTGTCCGCTAGTTTGAAGTTTCTTGGGGAGGTATAGACCATGACTACTGCATATGAGCCAAACAAGGTGATGGCTACCGGAAAATACGATGTGATAGGCACTCGTCCCATTCGTCACGATGGCGCGGATAAAGTCACAGGACGCGCAAAATACGGTGCAGACATCCAGTTGAACGGTTTGCTGCAAGGGAAGATTCTTCGAAGTCCTCATGCACATGCCATAATTAAGTCAATTGATACGAGCAAGGCGGAGAAGCTTCCTGGCGTGTTTGCCGTAGTCACGGGTAAAGACCTGCCTAAATCAAAGGCTGGCGATACCGCAGACTTTGGTCTTGGGCCTCAGCCGATGAAGTATCTTCGCGATAACGCTATCGCTAGTGATAAAGTGCTCTACGAAGGACATGCGGTAGCCGCTGTGGCCGCTATCAATGCCCACGTTGCTGAAGAGGCAATAGCACTCATAGATGTGAAATATGAAGTCTTGCCTCCAGTACTCACTGCGCCAGAGGGCATCAAGTCTACTGGCAACGCTATTTTGCATAGCGACCTTCGAACGATGGAAGGTGGCGCTCCCAAATCGGGTAAGACCAACGTAGCGTCCCGCTTCCAGCACAAAATGGGCGACATTAAGAAGGGCTTCAAGGAAGCCGATGTCGTTATCGAACGAGAGTTCAATACGGCAACTGTTCACCAAGGCTACATCGAGCCGCAGAACGTCACCGCAGTTTGGAACAATGATGGTCGGCTCCACATTTGGATCAGCACACAAGGGCCGTTCGAGTATCGCAAGGCGTTGTCTCTTGCGCTGGGTCTGCCAATCTCGGACGTGAAGGTCACGCCGATGGAAATCGGTGGGGGTTTCGGCGGGAAGTTCCCGCTGTATCACGAGGCGGCCGCAGCACTATTGTCAAAAAAGGCAAACCGGCCGGTAAAGATTGTCATGTCGCGCCGTGAGGTGTTTGAGGGCACTGGTCCGACGCCAGGCTCGTACATCAAGGTTAAACTTGGCGCCAAAAAGAACGGCAAGATTATTGCTGCCCAAGGCTACCTTGCCTACGAAGCAGGTGCATACCCCGGTTCGCCCGTAGATGCAGCCGGAATGTGCATATTCACTGCATATGACATCCCTAACGTAGTCATTGATGGTGCGGATGTGGTGGTCAATAAGCCGAAGACGGCTGCGTATCGGGCCCCCGGTGCTACGAATGCGGCGTTCGCTACGGAAACAGTGCTCGACGAAATCGCCGATAAGCTGAAAATAGATCCCATAGACATTCGACTTATGAACGCGGCTAAAGAAGGCACACGACGCGCCGATGGGCCGGTATTCCCGAAAGTCGGTTGTATTGAAGTGCTGGAGGCAATGAAGAACCATCCGCACTACAAGACGCCACTTAAGGGCAAGAACGTTGGTCGTGGTATCGCAGTCGGCTTCTGGTTCAACGCCGGTCTCCAATCAAGTGCCACAGTGAGCGTCAATGCCGATGGCACCATTAACCTCGTGGAAGGTAACCCGGACATTGGCGGCTCTCGGGCCTCGTTGGCCATGCAAGCTGCCGAGGTACTGACAATCAGAGCCGAAGATGTTCACCCGTCCATCACGGACACCGACAACATCGGCTTTACTTTTGGCACCGGTGGTAGCAGAACAACGTTTGCCACAGGTTGGGCTGTCTACGAAGCGGCTAACGACGTAAAAAGACAGCTTATCGAACGTGCGGCGAAGATCTGGGGAGTCAAAGCCAAGGATATTGAACTGTCGAAGGGCTATTTCAAATCCAAGACTGACTCTGAGTTGAAGATGAGCTTCAAAGACCTCTCAGGACAGCTCAATGAGACTGGCGGTCCGGTATTGGGTCGCGGTACGGTGAACCCTCCCGGTGTGGGCGGTGCGTTCGCAGGCAACATCGTTGACGTTGAGGTTGACCCGGAGACAGGTAAAACTCAAGTGAAACGATTCACGGTGGTTCAGGATGCAGGCAAAGCGGTCCACCCGAGTTACGTCGAAGGTCAGATGCAAGGTGGCAGCGTACAAGGCGTAGGATGGGGCCTGACCGAAGAATACTTCTACAACCAGAAGGGCCAGATGGCTAACTCGAGCCTCCTGGATTACCGTCTGATGACGTCATACGACCTCCCCATGATTGACACGGTCATTGTTGAGGTACCCAACCCCGGTCACCCCTATGGTGTGCGTGGTGTCGGTGAGGTGAACATCGTTCCTCCGCCTGCAGCGTTGGCAAATGCCATCTATGATGCTGTTGGCGTCCGAATGGACCGCCTTCCTATGAACCCTGCTGCCGTCATGGAAGCAACATGGGAACAGAAGCGTGGCAAGAGCGGCGCGAAGGCAAAGGCCACCAAGAAAAAGTAAAATATAGCTGCTTTACGAAGCGGCAATCAAAACGGGTCGGCGTGGATAGTAAATATACGCCGACCCGTTTGTTTGGAGAACCCATAAAGCTATAGTGTCGGGGGCAAACAATGGTTCAGCACAAATATACAGGCGTCATGGTTCCAATCCTAACCCCGTTAACACCAGATATGGAAGTAGACGTCCCCTCGTTAAAGCGATTGGTACGTTATCTGTTGGACAACGGCGTTCATGGCATATGGGCGTCAGGCACCACCGCAGAGTTCCCTGCTCTCGATAACCATGAACGTATAGTGAGCATAATTGCAGTTGTAGACGAGGTGGCGGGCAAAGTGCCGGTGATTGCGAATGTCTCCCGTGCTAGTACCGACCTGACTGCCGAATTGGGGAAAGAACTCCGTGAGAGTGGAGTAGATGCGATTGCCGCAACCCCTCCGTACTACTATTCTCAAACACCCGACGAAATGCTCACTCACTTCCGGTTTATCCATGACGAGGTACGGTTGCCCCTGTGGGTATACAACATCCCCCCGATGGTAAAGACACCTGTACCGCCTGCGACAGTGGTCGAGTTGGCCGCTGAAGGCGCGATTGAAGGTATCAAGGACAGTTCGGGTACAGGTGAACTACTCGCGGAATTGAACATCAGATGTGCTCAAGCGGACGTTCTGCTTTACCGCATGCTGGGAACCACACTACGTATCACTTCAGCAACTCGCCTTGGTGCTCATGGTGTTATCCCTGGCATAGCCAACCTGATTCCGAAGATATCGGTAAAGGGCTGGGAAGCCGGTATTGCTGGCAATTGGGACATGACCGAAGCATACGACGCCAAGTTAATGATTGCCGACAAAATACAGAAACTGGGTGCAGGTGGAAGTCTGCAAGCCTCCATATACTCTGGCTTAAAGGCTGCGCTAAAATTGATGGGAGTCATTGACCACGACACAATTACGCGACCGCTTCGGTCGTTGAATGAGACAGAACGAAAGGCGATTCCAGCACTTTTGCGTGAACTTGAACTGTTGAGTTAACTAATTTAAGTTGCTTTGTTTGGATTCTCTAGCTATAGTGAAACAATGTCGTCCTGAGAGGTGCAATGGATGGTAGCCGTTAAGGAAACAGGCGTGGCCTCTGAAGAATATACATTCGCAACATTCTCTGAAAATCCGTTCTACTACGAGCTCAATGGAAAGCTTGTGGACATGGCGGAGGTTCAGTCTAGAGAGAAAATCATGGATCTTGCCTGTGGTACAGGCGGGGTCACTAGACTTGTACTTGAACGGCTGAGAGGCGCACGAAACAGTGTAATCATCTGTATTGATCATTCTGCAAGTGCCTTGCGCCAAGCACGAGAATCTCTTAAGGAACGAAAAGAAGCTGCCTTATTGTTCGTGCAATCACGTGTCGAGCAGCTTACCGAAGCAATCAAGGGAAAAGTGGATGCAGTGTTTTATTGCAACGCCATCCACTATGTACCCGACAAAGACGAGCTGCTACGCCGCATAGCCGATGTTATAAAGCCTGGTGGTGTATTCGCATTCAACACATCCTTCTACGAAGGGCCCTTAGAGCCCGAGGCGGTTGCCTTCTACCGAAAGTGGATGCTGAAGGCCATGCGGGTTCTCAAGCAGGATTACGGCCTATCACTCCAAAAGTCGGAGAAAGTGGAATCCCGAAAACACCTTACCGCTGATGACTACAAAGCATTGGTGGAGCGTCACGGGTTTAAGATAAAAACACAGATTGTTGATGCTGTGAAGGTGCCTTTACAGGGTTGGATAGACATCAGCAAATTCAAAGACTTTATCGAGGGCTCGATGCCCGGAGTACCGTTAGACAAAGCTAGCGCTGCGCTGATTAAAGCAGTAAAGCAGACTTATGAAGAGATGAAAATCACCTACGTCGCACGAAATTGGCTGGACGTAGTGGCCGTTCGGGTGTAGTTCGGACTACTCTTCTGTTACGGCATTCGAATCCAGGTGCCGATTGTAGTCGTCCGCAAAGCGTTCGATATCGTCTTCTCCTAGATAAGCGCCTGATTGAACCTCGATGATTTCGAGCGGCTCGTCACCAGGGTTTTCTAGACGGTGCTTTGTCCCCTGCGGCACATACGTGGATTGATTCTCTTTAAGCACGAATGTTTCCCCATCTCTAATGACACGCGCTTCCCCGCGAACGACAACCCAATGTTCAGCTCGATGCTGATGGCGCTGTAGCGAGAGTGCCGAGTGAGGGCTCACGTTGATACGTTTTACCTGGAACCCCTTGCCGCTATCCAATATTTCGTACCAACCCCAGGGCCTATGAACTTGCTGTTGAACGATATGTTCCTGGCGGTTCTCTAACTTTAAGCGCGAAACGATTTGGCGAACATCCTGTGCTTGACTTCTTTCGGCAACCAAGATTGCATCGGCCGTCTCAATCACAACGTCTTTGAGTCCGATTGCACCGACTAAACGGTTTCGTGAAATGACCAGAGAGTCTTTCATGTTGTGGAGATACACATCTCCTTGGATAAGATTCCCGTCAGCATCATGCTCTCCTGCCTCCCAAACAGCCGACCATGCTCCGACATCGGACCATCCCGCGTCCAAGGGAATCACAGCACAAATCCCGGAAGCCTGGGCAGAGACTGGTTCCATCACCGCATAATCTATCGAATCGCTGGGCGAGGAATGAAAAATATCTCCATCGGGCCGGAAGAAAAGATGGTCTTCCTCACCAGCCTCGAAAGCTTTTCTGCAAGCCTGTTCGATATCCGGTCGGTAGCGCTTGAGTTGTCCAAGCCAAACTGAAGCCCGCATCATGAATATGCCACTGTTCCACAGATAGTTCCCAGACTTGAGGTATCTCTGAGCAGTATCGGCATCTGGTTTCTCGACAAATGACTTAACGATGAAACCTGATGTAATGCCTATAGGCTCGCCCTTGTTGATGTATCCATAGCCCGTCTCAGGGCTGACAGGGACGACCCCAAATGTCACAAGTGAATCTTGTTCGGCCAGTTTATGTCCTGCCTGTACCGCCCTGTGAAATTCACCAATATTTTGAATGAGATGGTCTGCAGGCATTACCAGCATCACGGGATCGTCGCCCGTGTTTATGATGTGAAGCGCGGCGAGGGTAAGAGCAGGGGCAGTATTACGACCGGTCGGTTCCAAGATAACCGCTGTTGGAGTAAACCCGGCTGCTTGAGCCTGGTCTGTCACCAAGAAACGGTGTGTTTCGCTGGTGACCACGATAGGATTACCAACACCCTCAATGCCCTCCACGCGTGTGAGGGTTTCTTGGAAAAGACTGCGTTCGCCCATCAGCCCTATAAACTGTTTGGGCTGATACTGACGGGATAACGGCCATAGGCGGGTCCCGGAACCGCCGGCAAGAATAACCGGCGTTATTTTAGAATCCATATATCATTCCATTGCGACGCAAATATACGAACAACAAGTCGCAAGTTGCATGTATTACTCAGATGGTATGTAGCGGATTATATAGGGTCAACGTATGTTGAGGTCTCAATATCTCCACGGTGAAGCATCGAAGCTACCAGTGTATGATGAGGCGAACATTCCAGTATGGGTTGGAAGGGGATGCCACAAACGATGAAAGCGGTTCGAAAAAAAGCTCCAAGCGAAGGATTTACCCTTGAAGATGTTCCTATCCCATCTGTTGGAGCGGACGAAGTCCTCATAAAGATAGAGGCGGCGAGCATTTGCGGGACGGATTTGCATATTTGGTCGTGGGACGAATCAATTAGACATATCGTTAGGCCGCCGGTGACCGTTGGTCACGAGATGACAGGTACAATAGCAGAAGTGGGGAAGAACGTAAAAGAATTCAAAGAAGGCGATTACGTATCCCCTGAAAGCCACATCACCTGCGGAACATGTAGCGAATGTATGGCATCCCGATTACATATGTGTGTACGGAACAGAACCCTGGGTATGAATATGGATGGAGGCTTTGCAGAGTATGTAAAAGTACCGGCTAATGTACTGTGGCGAAATAACCGAGATAAACTCCCACCGGAAATCGCTACACTCCAAGAACCGTTTGGCAACGCGATGTATGCGACTAAAGACTACGATCTTGCCGGCAAAAAAGTAGCGGTTTTAGGATGCGGGCCCATCGGACTTTTCACCATCGGCATCATCAAGGCCGCAGGCGCCGACCGTATCGCTGCCTCCGACACCAAACCGTATCGGCTGGGCCTTGCTGAGCAGATGGGTGCGACCGATCTATTCAACCCCGTTAGCGATGGCGATGCAGCGGAATGGCTTACAGCTATAGGCGATGGCGAAGGCGTAGATATCGTGTTTGAGATGAGCGGAGCCCAGGCAGCAATGGACACAGCCTTCAAAGGTGTACGCAAAGGTGGCGGTGTGACATTGTTTGGCATTCCAACTGGGCCCGTAACGCTGGACGTGTCCGCCGGGATGATTTTCAAAAACCTGACCATTCAGGCCGTCAGCGGTCGTCGTATCTTCGAAGACTGGTATCGCTCACGGGCATTGCTGGAATCCGGCGCAGTGAACATCGCCCCACTTGTCTCCAAGCAGATTCCGCTCGATGACATCGAAGAAGGTATACGTCTTCTTCAAGCTGGCGAAGCCTGCAAAATAGTACTTAGGCCGAACGGTTAACTAGAAGACGGCTACCGGGTTTACGGCACTGCCCGTCCCGCCCTCCAGAAATAGCGGATTGACGGTCACCATGAACTCGTATCGCCCTTCCTCGACGCAAACCTGCGCCAATCGTTTGAGCGTAGGGTTGTCCAGCATCGCAACGCCGAATGCGAAGATGATGGCATGCACGGTAAAGCCCAGGCCATATTCATTCGGTGCGAGGTCTTCCATGTCTCCGCTGAATACCGCGATATCGTTCTCACGCACGAAAGGCAAACACGACGCATGCATGCCCGGATAGGGCGATGGAGCAGCGTACATGCCGTTGTTGGTCTTCTCATACTCTTCGCGTCCGCAATACACGAACACAGCATCGCCAGGCTGGATTGTCACGCCTTGCCTCTTCGCTGCATCTTCTAATTCCCAACCGTGTACAGGGGAATCGAGGTCTACATGAGACGTACCGCGTAGCTTGGGGATATCCAAAAGTACGCCGCGTGTGAGAATGCCGTCCCTCCACGCATCAACGGTCCCGTATTTGCCTCCGTCGAACGTAAGATTCTCATCGGGATTGGTTCCATCCCACGACCCGTTTTTATCCCAAACGTGGCAGAGGGCATCGATGTGGGTAACAGTAAACCCGTGGCAGAAAATGCCCTGATAGTCCAGCGCCGCACCGGAGCCATCCAGCCAGGGCATTCGTTTCATATAGAACTGAACCGGTTGCGAGTTCTCCAGAGTGGGCGTAACCGGCAGAGGGAGGCTTAGAGACACTGTACGTCCCTTCTTTACCAGTTTGGTCGCCTCAAGTCGTTTTTTAGCCGTGATAAGGTTGATAGTGCCCGCGCCGCCTTTATTCCCCCATCGACCCCAGTTACTACGTTCCTTGAGGTACCCTTCGATTTCCTCCCTGGTAGGGACTCGCCGAGATTTCACTGCATCTAACATGGCTTCTACCCTCCTCATACTATGCGTTGGTGGCTAAAAAATCGCGATAGGATTGGCGGACGCCCTCGTGTTGCCTTTGACTACTAACAGTGCAACCGCGATAAGGTTTACTGCTCCGGCAGTACCTGTATCACCCCAACTCCTATGTTTGAGCAGATACGATTCGACATCCGTGCGGGAAGGGGAACGGCGCTCGAGATTGGCTAGCTTCATCTGGTCACCGTAATCAAAAGTAAACGTCCTTTGAGACGTGGGGAGACTGTATATCTCGGCACCTTTGAATGTCAAACGAAATAAACTTCATCCATGTAATTACGTGAAACACGAAGCGGCGCATGAAGTAGGGTTTCCTGAGATTGTTCCGTGTTTTGCCAGCGTGCTATAATCTCTGGGTTGTCCCATTTCATATGAGGTTGTAAACATACTGTGGTTTCCGAACGCGTCCGAGAATACGAACTGGTAATGATTATTCGACCTGAGGCTACCGAAGAAGAGGTTCTCGCGAACTTGGAAAAGGTCTCCAAGTTCATCACCGATCGTGGCGGAGAAGTCTCTGAGACCAAGAATTGGGGTCTCAGGCAATTCGCATATCCGATTGAAAAGCGGCGAGAAGGAACCTACATATCTGCGAAATTCAACTTGGATGCGCAAGGCGCTTTGGAAATGGGTAAGACGTTAACCGCCTCTGAAGAGATACTGCGCCATCTGGTGACCAAGGTAGAGTAGCTTCACGAAAATAAGAATGGCATAGGAGACAGGCGTTGGCCGCTGGTCTGAACAAAATCATGGTGATAGGGAATGTAGGCACAGACCCAGAGATGAGGTATACGCCTAACGGAAATCCCGTTACTTCCTTTCGCATGGCTGTAAACAGGACTTACACTCCATCAGGGGGTGAACGGCAAGAAGAAACCGAATGGTTCACTATCAACGCATGGAACCAGCTTGCCGAGCAATGCAATCAATATCTAACTAAAGGCAGACGAGTCTACGTCGAAGGAAGACTTCGTAGTAGTACATGGACGGGTAATGACGGGCAACCAAGATTCCGCAACGAAATTGTTGCCAATCAAGTCTTGTTCCTTGATCGTGGGCCGGACTCTGGACAGGACGAATTTGGCGGGCCGCCACCTCAAGCCAGTAGTGGCGAAGGTGAAATTTCAGACGCAGACGACTTACCCTGGTAGAGAATCACGAGGAGAAACGAAGAAAAGGCATGACGACTGAAAACAAAGAAACGACGGCTCAAGCAAGGCCAAGAGAGGCAGCCCCACAGGGACAAAGGGGAACTGCCCCTCAGCGATCCGATGGCCCTCCGGGCCGTGGAGGATTCCGAAGGGGCGGTGGTGGTAGGCCGCGCTACTTTGCACGTCGCAAAGTGTGTAACTTCTGTGTAGGCCACGTCAAGCGGATAGATTATAAAGAGCCTGCATTATTGCGAAATTACACCTCCGATCGTTCAAAGATTGAAACTCGCAGGAAAACAGGAACGTGCGCAAAACATCAGCGCGCTCTTGCGCAGGCAATAAAGAGAGCACGTTTCTTGGCACTCTTGCCGGCGAGTCCGACACACTTCACCAGTGCCAGGCAATCACGGTAATACGTTAAGATTACTGAGACCTTCGGTAACATATCGAAGGTCTTTGTATTTCTCCAAATAAGAAAGGCCGAGTCGGCCAGATAGGTTGCGGGGGAAGAAGTTCGTGGCAAACGACAAAGGAAGACGTAAGCCTCCAAGCCAAAAAGAAACAGTAAGCGACCGGCGTCATAGAGCCGTTCGGAACCGTTTTACTAAAGCCCGCCAACGTGCTATTTGGCTCGTCGTGGGCATAGCGGTACTCATTGTTGCCGGTGTACTTGTTGCCGGATATGTAGTCCAATTTGTCTTACCTCCTCGTGAAGTCATTATCAGGGTTGACGACGTTGAATATACTCGCGGCGATTTAGTCAAAACACTGCGTGTCACCCAGCGCAGCGCCAGCTTCTTCGGAGTGGACTTCGCAGCAAGCACCGAAATATTTGAATCGCTACAAGCCATGATTGAAAATGAAATCATGGCTCAAGAAGCTGCCCAATACGGCATTACTGTTACACAAGAGGAGATTGACCTTCAGGTTGAATTCTCATTCTTGACTGGAGAAATAACCGGCCTCGGCGGTGAACAAGCTCTCCGCGATTACAACGAACGCTACAAGCAGTACCTGAATTCGGTTGGACTAAGCGAAGAAGAACACCGAGCTCTCATCAGACGATCGGTTTTGAGAGCCAAGTTCAGAGAATTTATTGGAGAGCAAATACCCAGCGTCGCTCCGCAGGTACATGTTCACCAAATCGTTATGGATGTAGGCGACGAAATTGAAATCATGAAAACCAAAGCCGAAGACGCCCTTCGTGGTTTGGCGACACCCCAGGAAAGAGCACTGGCTTTTAAAGAGATCGTACGCGAGTTTTCTCGGGACAATCCTGAAATAGTGAGACTGGGTGGAGATAGGGGTTGGCTGCCAAGGGGTACGGGGTTCCAATACGAAAACACCCTATTCAACCTGCCGGTTGGAGTCTTGAGCGATTTAATCGTAGATACTGAGAATCCTCGAAATGTGATTTTCTTCATGGTTTCTGAAGTTGCCCAGGCTAGACAGCTGGACTCCGAAGATCGTGAACAGCTGAAAACGTTTGCACTCCAAGACTGGATTAACGAACAAAGGTCTAACCACGAAGTTTTTGCCAACTTCAACTCTGAAGTATATGACTGGATTGTCGGACAATTGCGAGTTACTGGAGTTCCAACCCCCACGCCTACTCAGCCGTTGTTCCAACTTCCAGGCAACTAGCAGCCGCGCCGCATGTATGCGCAAACTTCCTATTCCGTGAAAATAACTTGGTCACCCTTACCAGTATGAAAAAAGTAAAGTTCTTTCATTGGAAGAAATGCAGTACCTGCCGGAACGCAAAGGCTGTTCTAGTAGATATGGGTGTTGAGTTAGAAGAGCGGGACTTTTTCCAGTTACCTTTGAGTAAAGAGGAACTTCTTGATATTTTGGTCGGCCGGTCGGCCGGAGACATATTCTCGTGGAACAGTCCTTCGTTTAAGAAGTTAGGCTTAGCGAGAGAAAACCTCTCCGATGGTGACCTTATCGAGATGATGCTGAATGAGCCGAGGTTTATCCGTAGACCCTTGATAACAGTGGGTAATCAATTGGTAGTTGGCCTGAATAAAGATGGATTGACGAAACTCCTCGCATAACCGCAGCGTATCTTCAAACATGAAAAGGCCCCTGCACCTGCAGGGGCCTTTTCATTACTCGTCTATTTCTTTAGTGGTTTTAAGACTTGGAGGCAGTCTTGCTGGTCTCAAGCCCCAGAGAGTCGATACCTCTCCGTACCTGACCTAGCAATTGCGACAACCGCTCTTCAAGACCGAATAGCACCTCGCGGGCGTACTGGTCTGCTCCGGCACGTCGTGACACCGCCTCGGCGTCCACGGCGTCGTTCGCACGATTTGACCGGCGTTGTGCCTCTTGCACAACTTCATTCGCCTGCTGCAACGCATGGTCCGTGATTTCGCGGGCCTTTGCCTCTGCAGCCTTGATGATTTCAGTCTCGTCCACCTTTGAAGCGTAGACTTTGTTGGCATTTTCCGTGATGCTTTTGGCCTCAGCCTGCGCCCCTTCCTTGATTCTCTTGGCTTCCATCATTGCCAGATTGATGAGGCTGTCCTTTTGCTTCAAAGTTTCATGCGCCTCTTTTACACTGGCGGGCACGGCATCCTTCAAGGAAGCGGAGATATCTGACAGCTTGTCAATATCTACCATGACCTTGCGGCGCATGCCTGGCACACGGGTTCCCGACTCGGCCAGGGACTCCAACTCATTAACGATTTCCGAAACGTTCATAGCACTCTCCTTTTCTCCTCCTCCAGATTTACTGGAGAGACTTAACCTTTGCCTTTATTGCCGACGCGACGTGTTTTGATACAAGGCCTGCCACATCGCCCCCAAGCTTCGCCACCTCTTTGATACGGCTGGAATGGATGAACTGATGCTCTAACGCGCTCATCATGCAAACAACATCAATGTCCGGCGCCAGCTTTCGCCACATATGTGCCATTTCGAACTCCACTTCAAAGTCCGATCCGGCCCTGAGCCCCCGAAGAATGAACTCGGCTTTGCACGTACGGGCAAAATCTACTGCGAGCCCGGTAAAGGTTCGCACCTCCACGTTTGGTACATGCTTAATGCCTTCTTTGAACATCTCTACGCGCTCATCCGTCGAAAACATAAGATTCTTGGGCGGGGAGTCGTACACACCGACAATGATGGTGTCGAAGAGGCGCGAAGCCCGTTCTGTAACGTCCAGATGCCCGTTATGCACGGGGTCGAATGAACCTGGATACACAGCTTTAGCCATCGTTTTTACCCATGCGGAAGAATGTCACGGCAGTGTCGCCGTATGTCCGTCGGGACTCCACCTTCAACCGGCCATAGCTATCCCGTAACTCGGTCTTGTTTCTGTGCTCAGCTACAACCCTGGCTCCGGACTTCAACAAATCTGCATACCCGAATCGCCCAAGAAATTCATCCCACGGGTCCTGGTCATAGGGAGGATCGGCGAATACGACATCGTATCCTCCCTGTAACCGGTCGAACGACCGCTCTACTTTCCCTTTGTATACCCGTGCCTGCTTGTTCATATCCATGTCTTTCAGCGTCTGCCGTATATCTCGACAGCGACGCTCATCCGCCTCGATAAAATCCACCCAACTCGCCCCTCGTCTGAGGGCCTCGATGCCCAGAGCACCTGTGCCTGCATACGCATCCAGCACCCTGCTCCCTGCCAGATCCGGCCCCAGGATGGAAAAGATTGCTGCTCGCACCTTCCCCGTCGTGGGCCTGAGGCCGGATCCCCTCACAGCCTTTTCCCTGTGCCCTTTATCCTTACCGCCAAATATCCGTGTATTCATGAAATTAAGGACTCACCGGGATTACTTAACAGGTACCGTCACAATTCCCGGTTCTTCAAGGACACCGCAATCCCAATCCATGTATTGTTCGAAGGATATGGTAGCAGCGAAGGCTCTATTCCCCAAGCTATTTTCGGCATAGTTTTATACAAAGTTTAATATATCCACCAATGTTAGGTGCCGTCTTTTTGTCTTGCCAAAATCAAAATCGTCCGGTGTAACGTCGGGGTTCTCGTTTACACGAAGGTGTCTATGGACTACAATATGCCGAGGCTGAGGCAGCAGGTGCGGAGTGCGACCACTGCTCAGCTTTTTGCTTATATGGGAACCTTCAATGACTAGCAAACAAGCTCACAAAGCCAACTTCCTCACCCAAAAGGGCTTGGAACATCTGGAGCAAGAACTTCACGAACTGAAGTACGTTCGCAGGCCGGATATCGCCGAACGCATCGGTGGCGCCAGCCAGACCGGTGGAACTGATGACAATGCTGAGTACGAAGGCGCAAAAGATGAGCAAGCCTTCATTGAGGGACGTATTCGCGAACTGGAAAACATCCTGTCAGATGCTGTCGTCGCTCCAAAAAATGGAGGACCGAAAGGTATCGTCACCATTGGCTCGAACGTTACCGTCACCGCTGACGACGGTGCAAAGCGCAAATACGTCGTCGTGGGTAGCGCGGAGGCCGCGCCGCTCGAAGGCCGGATATCCAACGAATCCCCGGTGGGCCAGGCGTTGATGGGAAAAAAAGTCGGCGATAAGTTCGAAGTGAAGACCCCCTCCGGCACCCACCTCTACACAATCACTAGGGTCGCATAGCGGACCGCGTATACACATCGTGTCAGAAGCAGAACAAAGCCTATTCGATGTGCGTCTCGCCAAGCTGGAACGCCTTCGTTCCAGAGGCATAGACCCATACCCTCATACCTTCGACCGCACCCATTCGACCGCCGAAGCCGCGGCCCTGCTCGAAACCGCCGAAGCGGCCAATAGCGCCGACGCAAAAACCGAAACTGTTTCTCTCGCGGGACGTATCACCGCCATGCGTGAGATGGGAAAAGCGTCCTTTATCGACATTCTCGACGGCGAGGGTCGGTTGCAAGCACTCCTGCGAAAAAATACCCTCGGCGAAGAGTATGAAATACTCAAAGACCTCGACCTCGGCGACTGGATCGGCGTCACCGGGCCGATGTTCCGCACCAGAACCAACGAAGCAACGATCGAGGTGCAGCAAATACAAGTGCTGTCCAAGGCCCTCCGTCCATTACCTGAGAAATGGCACGGCCTCGCAGACGTCGAAGTGCGCTTTCGTCAAAAATATCTCGACCTAATATCTAGCGAAGACGCCCGCCGCGTAGCCAAGCTCCGCAGCCGTGCCGTCAGCTCCATCCGCCGTTTCCTCGACGACCGTGGCTTCATGGAAGTCGAAACCCCCGTGCTCGTCCCCGTCGCTGCCGGAGCCATGGCCCGCCCGTTTATCACTCATCACAACCAGCTTGACCGTGACCTCTACCTGCGCATCGCCACCGAGCTGTATCTCAAGCGGCTCATCGTCGGCGGTTTAGAGAAGGTCTACGAGATAGGCCGCGTCTTCCGCAACGAGGGTGTGGACTTCTACCACAACCCCGAATTCACCATGCTTGAAAGCTACGAAGCCTTCGCCGACTACAACGACACCATGGTCATGGTCGAAGAGATGACAAAGTTTGTCGCCACGCAAGCCCTGGGTAGTACCAAAGTAGACTTCCAGGGCACGGAAATAGACTTCGCACCCGAAGGCGGATGGCCCCGTTTGAACCTTCGGGACGAAGTGATAAAGCACAGCGGCATAGACTTCTTAGAATACCCCGACATCGATTCCCTGAAGTCCCAAATGGCCGCGGCCGGTATAGATGTCAGCCAGCAGGCAAGTTGGGGTGGCCTCATGGACAAACTGGTTTCAGATAAAGTCGAGCCGCACCTCTTCCAGCCCGCCTTTCTCGTCGACTACCCCGTCGAGATGTCGCCGCTCGCCAAGCGCCACCGTGAAGACCCGCGGCTCGTCGAACGTTTCGAGGGCTTCGTTGCCGGCATGGAGATATGCAACTCGTTCAGCGAACTCAACGACCCCGTTGACCAGCGCAAGCGCTTTGAAGAACAAGAGGCTCTACACAAAGCCTTCAAGGACGAAGACATGGATAGACTGGACGAAGACTTTCTCGTCGCCATCGAGCACGGAATGCCTCCCACCGGCGGCATGGGCATGGGTATAGACCGGTTGGTTATGCTTCTCTCCGGTCACCGGAGTATTCGGGAAGTTGTGCTCTTTCCCCAACTCCGGAGTCGATAGCCTCCGGCATGACATCTGGCGTCTTCTTCTTTCGCCGGAATATTCGGTTCACGATTTTGATAATCGCGAACACAATGAGGGCAGTAACCACCAGCCCGCCAAAGAAATCTCTGTAATGCTCACCCGTCGGCTCTTCGATTAGGATTCGAAGGTTTTCAAAGAGAGTTGGGCCGGCCAACCCCAAAAATGAGAACACGAGGAATCCGCGTAGCTGGTTTACGAACGTGTTATATACCCAGCTCTTTCCGCGCCTCCAACGAAATAGTCCAAGTAGAGCGGAGATGATGAGTAATCCAATCAGAACTCGATAAATTCCGTGTTCTTCCCTCAGCCACCAAAAGAAAATGGTGTAGGGAAGCCCCCGTAGCAGAACTTTCCGCAGCTTCAGCGGCAATCTTCGCCATAGCCTGAGAATCGTTCCCACTACACCTTTTCTCCAATCAGGATGACAACGCTCCCGAACGCGAAGCTGCGTCGCCCCACTAGTCGAAAGCCTGCCAGCGCCATGTGGTCCGCCAGCTCATCCCCCGTCACGAACGCCAGCACCGATTCGGGTAAGTACGTATAAGCTTCACGGTCACGCGCCAAGATCAAGCCGACCCAGGGAGTCACCCACCGGAACGCTTTGCGGAATAGCGTGGCGATAGGCCCGGTGTTCCGCCCGTACACGATTTCCAGCACAGCCAGTCGCCCGCCCGGTTTCAGCACCCGCTTCATTTCCTGAAGTGCCCCCGGAAGATCGGGGAAATTACGGACGCCGAAACCTACCGTGGCGCACGCGAACATCGCGTCCGGAAACGGCAGCGACTGCGCGTCCCCCACCATGAATTGAATCTTCGGCGCCGTACCGTTCTTGGCGACCTTTTTACTCGCCAGACGCAGCATCGGCGGCGTCAGGTCTAGCCCGACCACCTCCGCCACATCCTTGTTTCGCGCTGCCTCCACCGCGAAATCCCCCGTACCCGTAGCCACATCGAGCACCGGTCCCCGCCGTTCCTTCATCACCAGCCGGACAGCCTCGCGACGCCACGCGTGGTGTCTTCCTCCGGACATCACTCCGTTGAGTAAATCGTAACGTCGGGAGATACGTCCGAATATTCCGGCAACGTACTGCCGCCGCTCTTGTCCTCGTAACTGTGCCATGTCTACGTGCTGATAATCCTATCCGTTTCGAAGAGCCTTGATAGTCTTCGGCAGAGCCGGGAGCAAATCGCTGGCAATCATGCCCGTATCCCCCAATTCTTCCCGTACATATTCCCCCGCCAGTCCGTGTAAAAACACGCCCAGCGCGGCTGCGTTCTCGAGAGATATCCCTTGTGACAGCAATCCGGCGATGATCCCCGCCAGAACGTCCCCCGTGCCCGCCGAAGCCAGTCCCGGGTTCGCGAACGGACTCATAAGTGCAACGCCGTCCGGCCGCGCGATTACCGTATACGCACCTTTTAGCACAACTACCTTGTTCCATGCCCTTGCCGACCGCGTGGATACCGTGATTCTTTCGTGGGACTCGATGCGGTCTTTGCGCCCGAGAAGCCTCGCCATCTCGCCTGCATGTGGGGTAAGAATGGCTTTCTGTGTGAAACGCTTCGGCCAATCGCGCACAGCGGATAGGATGTTAAGGCCGTCTGCGTCTACGACAGTTGGCTTGTCCATCGTCTTCGACTCGAAAAGGATACGTTGGATAGCCAACCGCGTCGGAGTTTCAAGCCCGACTCCGCAGCCCACGAGTAGGGCACTATACTGGGGCAGCTCGTCCAGAACGAGCGACGCTGCCTCGGCCTCCATAGTTCCCGGCGAAGATTCCGGGAGCGGTATATACGTCGGCTCCACGATATTGGAAGCAACCGCGTTTTGGATACCCTCCGGCAATGCCAGTGTCACCAACCCGGCTCCTGCGCGGCTGGCTGCCCGCGACGCGAGATACGCCGCCCCGACGTACCGTCGTGACCCCGCCACGATGAGCGCTCGGCCGAATGTACCCTTATGCGCCGACGAAGGCCGTTGTGGCAGCAGCCCCTTGGCCCATTCCTGCGTCATGAGTTCCAACTGCACGTCTTCGTCGAGACCATCAGGGATACCGATATCCACCGTTTCCAGCAAGCCGCACATCTCTGCGCCCGGCGACGTGAACTCCCCTACCTTCGGATACCCCAGCGCCGCCGTCACGTCTGCCGTGACAGCCGCTTCATCCACGACGCCCGTGTCCGCATTGACTCCGCTTGGAATGTCCACCGCCAGTACCAGCATCTCCGGCCGGTTGGCCTTCTCCCGCCGGACCTCGTCCAGCACCGCCTTCATCGTCCCCTCGATAGGACGGTTGCTTCCCGTACCAAGCAGTGCATCGATTACCATTTGTGCATCGTTTAAGACTGCCCGTAACTGCGACAATTCGGCATCGTTAACAGATTCAACAATCGGAATAGGTAATCCGCGCACCTCGTCCAGCCTGGAGTCGCTGTCTTGTTTGGGCCGAATCAGATACACGGTAGGCTGAGCGAACCACTGGAACAGATGCCGTGCTGCCACCAATCCGTCGCCGCCGTTGTTCCCTGGCCCGACCAGCACAAGGACAGACTGCCCGGTGAACTTCCGGCCTATCGCCTGCTCGATGTGTTCACGGACGACCGTCGCCACCGCCAGCCCTGCGTTCTCCATCAGCGCGTCCGTGGACACACCCGCCGCTTCCGAGCGGGCTTCTATGGTTTTCATCTGTTCAGACGTGACAATCTTCATAGCTAGTGGTTCGGCTTCTCGCTCTCCGCTACTACAAACGCTACCGCGAAATCGCGTGAGTGCGAAAGAGAAACAGATATTTCCGTGATACCTAACTGTTCCGCTTTTATCTTCGCCTTGTTATGAAGCCTGACGAACGGCGCTCTCCCCATAAACCGCACCACCTCGATGTCCTTCCACGGGACCCCCCGTATGCCCGTGCCCAGCGCCTTCATCACTGCCTCCTTCGCCGCGAACCGCGACGCAAGCTGCGGCGCGCGGCCCCTGCAGTACGCCTGCTCCCCCGGCGTATAGATACGCTGAAAAAAGCGGTCGCCGTAGCGCTCCGCCACGCCTCTCACACGCTCGATTTCGATGATGTCCACGCCTGTCACCAGCATGGTTCTATTGTACATTCGCCGCTATATTCGGCATTGCGGGAATAAGACCCGTATAATCAGAATTGACCGCAACTGGCACGAACGACACCGGAGCGAACAATGACAGCTACACTCATAGATGGAAAAGAAATCGCTGCCCAGGTGCGCACCGAAGTCGCCGAAGACGTTGCAAAGCTTAAACAGCAGCACAACGTCACCCCCGGCCTCGCCGTCGTCCTCGTCGGCGACGACTCCGCCTCTGCCCTCTACGTCGCCTCTAAACAAAAAGCCGCCCGCGAGGCTGGCATGCACGCCGAAGACCACATCATGCCCGCTTCCACCACTATGGTTGAACTCAAAGCCGTCATCACCAAGCTCAACGACGACGTAAATATCCACGGCATCCTCGTTCAGCTTCCCTTACCTGACCATCTCGACGAGCACGAAGTCATGGAATTCCTTAATCCCATGAAAGACGTGGACGGCCTCCACCCCGTCAGCATGGGGCTGCTCCTCGCCGGTCGCCCTCGCTTCGTCCCAGCCACCCCCGCTGGCATACAGCAGATGCTCCTTCGTACCGGACATAGTCCCGAAGGGAGGCACGTCGTCGTGTGCGGCCGCAGCGACATCGTCGGCAAGCCCGTCGCCGCCCTTCTCGTGCAGCGCAACAGCGACGCCAACGCCACCGTCACTGTCTGTCACACCCGCACCAAAAACCTCGCCGACATCACCCGTCAGGCCGACATCCTCATCGCCGCCATCGGCAAGGCCAACGCCATCACCGCCGACATGGTCAAGGACGGCGCCGTCGTCATAGACGTCGGCACCAACCACATCCCCGACGCTTCCAAGAAGTCCGGCCGTCGTCTCGTGGGCGATGTGGATTTCGACACCGTCTCCCAAAAAGCCGCCGCCATCACTCCCGTCCCCGGCGGTGTCGGCCCCATGACCATCGCCATGCTCCTCGCCAACACCCTCAAGGCCGCCCAGCTAGCTGCGTCGGGTCAATTCGGTTCATCCTGAGCTTGTCGAAGGACGGATGAAGACCAGCGACTTCGACTACCACCTGCCGCAGGAACTCATCGCCCAGACCCCCGTCGAGCCGCGCGACAGCTCTCGCCTGCTCGTCCTCTCCCGTAGCGACGGCGCCATCCAGCACAGCCGCTTCCACGACCTGCCCCGCTTTTTGCGCAAAGGCGACCTGCTCGTGTTCAACGACAGCCGCGTCTTCCCCGCGCGTCTGCACGGCAAGCGGCTCGGTACCGACACACTGGTCGAAATCTTCCTCCTGACTCGCCTCGAATCTGACACCTGGCGCGCCCTCGTAAAGCCCGGCAAGCGTCTGCGCACGGGCGCTCGATTCCTCATCGGCGACATCGAAGGCGAAGTGCTCAGCGTCGAGCCCGACGGCTCCCGCACCGTCCGCCTCCCGCTGGACGACGCCCAACTGCATGCGCTCGGCGAAGTCCCCCTGCCGCCCTACATCCGCCAGCCGCTCGCCGACCCCGAGCGCTTCCAGACCGTCTACTCCCGCGTCGAGGGCAGCGTCGCCGCACCCACCGCAGGTCTGCACTTCACGCCCCGTTTGTTGGACGAGTTGCGTGGCATGGGCGTCGGACTGGGTTTCGTCACTCTCCACGTCGGCTGGGGCACCTTCAAACCCATCGAAGTCGAGAACGTCGCCGACCATGCTATGCACGCCGAAGCCTACTCCTTGAGCGAGGACACCGCCGACGCCATCAACCGCGCCAAACGCGAAGGCCGCCGCGTCATCGTCGTCGGCACCACCGCCGTCCGCCTGCTCGAATCCCGCGCCGCCATGACCCCCGACGGCACCCTCACCCCCGGATCCGGCTGGACCGACATCTTCATCACCCCCGGCCACCG
>JAQBWG010000211.1 GCA_027625225.1 Chloroflexota bacterium
GCGTTATCCTGCCAGTCCCACCCCTACCGGGGTCGGCGGCGGTAATCCTCGGCGCGGATCACGCATTGGGTGCCGCGCTGGGCGTCAAGTGCGCTTTGTGGTGGCTGCGCGCAACACCGGGCCTGTGACAGGCTAATCCTCTCCTGGGTACGGCACGTTCGGCCCAAGAATCGGCCAGCCGTCTGCCTGCCAGTAGATTGCTTCTTCGCCAGGCTTCCTTATGGATTGGAGACGCTTATATTCTTCCTCAGCGCCCTTGGGCTGAGGTGCTGACTCCCAAGCGTCCGTCTTAGGCAAGCCAAACCGGATGCCATAACGCCCGTGCCCCAATCGGGCTAAAACACCCTTCTCGCAAAGGTCATCTATGAGGTCTGCCACACGGCGACGAGACAACATAACTTCCTCGGCAATTTCTTGTTGGGTCAGTCGTATGACCCCCTTGCGGTCGGCACTGTACGCCATGACAAGGGCCGTGAGTTTGTGAGCCGCTGAATCCCATGCCACCGATGCTTCCATGATGTCCTTGATATGCCCTATCGCCATGATGTCCTCCTGCATGTTGGCTGCACATTCATTGCAGTATGTAGCGAAGTGTACATCACTTTGTTGAGAAATGCCATACCAGTGGGTTTTTGAACCTATGGATTTCACTTTCCGCCCCTGGTTCCTTACGGAACACTTATGCGCCCTAACGCCAGCCTTTAGGGGCTGGCTTATAGGGCTAGACTAAAACCTTACGACTAAACCGAGGGCCAGCAGGGTTCTCTATGCGGGTATACCGTTTCCCCTTGTCCTGGCGGAATACCTCATCAATGTCCTTCATCGGCAATCCTGTTTCTTGTGCGATCTCAAGCACATTCAACTTGCGGCCTTCAAGGATGTGCCATACCTGGTCGTGGCTGCTGGTCTTCTTGGCGAGGTCCGGCACAGCCTGAATGTTGGACCTGCTCATAACGACCGGCCCATCGTCGCCGTCAAAGCGTACCGACATCGCAAACGACTTTGACTTCCGCCCCTCGTTGGCCTTCCGGCAGTACCAACCCACATCAATGGTGTCCGAGTCCTCTTCGTCTACGCGGGATATGTACCACGTCCGGCGGGCTCGGTTGTGCCACATGATTGACCCGAACGGGTACAGGCTTTCCTCTTGCTTCGTGGTGTGGGCGATATGGCATGAGCCTATCTGTAGCTTCGCTACAGCGTTGAAATACCCTTGGGCTGAATCGGACTTCTCAGGGTCTCCGGCACACGCGGCTGCGATAGAGTCTATGAAGATGTACTCGATGCCCAGCTCTAGGATCTCAGTCCTGAGTGTGTTGGCAAGCTCGGGGAGGGACACCCCCCCGGCATTGCGGTAGAAGATCGAGCTTCGCGGTATGCTGGGCAACCCGGCCCCCAGCGCGATTCTGTGCATCCGATTGGCGAACGTCGATTCATCATCCTCGTAGTCCAGATACATCACGCGCGTATCGAGCGCGGGGATGCCCACGAAGGAACCACCACACGCCATTGCGAGTGTCATGGATTGGGCCATATAGGTTTTCGCCGCACTTCCCATGCCGAAGATGATGGTTGGCGCATCAACCGGAAGCAGGGGCGCGATGTGGAATTTGTCTTCATTTCTTGAGTATGGAACCATGGCAATATCCACCGCTTTATCTTGGCTGATAAAGGCTTTTTGGGCGGCGGCAAATGCGGAATTAAGAACGGCGGTCCACTTGTACGACTTGCCGTACATGCCTTCAAGATCGCGCCTCAAGTTAGTACGGGCGGTGCCTGATAGCAGGTTGATGCGCTGGATGTACGGCTCTTCATCGTCTGGCGCTGCGCCGTTCCGGTGGATGGTCACCTGGGTTTCGAATTCGTGGCGCGTCTTGGATATCTCATCGAAGGAAAAGTGGACAACCCCGCTTGGCGTAGGCACCTTCACCCTCACGGCGTCCCGGTCGTAAATCTCGCTGACCGTCTGAGTCACCACAGATTCACGGACTGCCTCGACCGTGCCGCCACCGGCGAAGTAGTCGGCGGCATCGTCTTTCTCCCGCTGTACCCAAGTGACGCTCAAATACCGGGGCTTTGCTGATACATCCCTGAGCGATGCTTCCACGCGGGACATGTACGTGCGCCCAGCGGCGTCGTTGTCCGGCCACAGAATGACGTTGCGGCCCCTGAGCGGTTCGAGCGCCGTGCCGAATGCCTTCTGCCCAGCACCGCCGCCCAGGGTGACGGCCGGTAGTCCCGCGTCCCGGCAAGCATCGCAAGCCTTCTCTCCCTCGGTGAAGTACACGGGTTCATCCGCCGGTATCGTATCTAGAAGCTCGGCACCGTACAGGGGGATATCTTCCATCCGCATTGGCTTGATGCCCGGCCAGCCCTGAATGCCCGGCAAACGCCACTTAAATTCCTTGGTCCCGTCCTCAGCTTCGAAGCGGCCCTTCTCAGCTACGACCTTGCCCGCCGTGTCCCGGTACTGGTACGTCTTTACCAGGTTCATCTGGTGTTCGGGGCGGGGTAGTGGCTGAATCGGCTGGGCCGTGTGATCGTCCATGTCTTTGAGGTCAACGCGCATGGCGTCGAGAATGGCCTTGAAGTCGCACCCGGCGAAGCAGGACAGGCCGCGCTCTCGGTTCAGGCCCAACGAGCGGTTGCCCTTCTTCTTCCCGTCCGGGTGGGCGGGACAGAACGACATGATCGTTTGGCCGCTGTCGCCGCGCGGTCGGGCCGGTCGGTCCAGGTGGGGTTGGAGCAGCGTGTAGAGGCGGCCGGGTTCAATCATGCCCGCGCCCCTGCAATCGGAACGTGGTGTCAATCATCCAGTCGAGGATGCGCTGGAACAGGGGAATTGACATGAGCGCAAACCATGACAGTTTGGTCATGAGAAAGAGAATCTGGTTTCGTAGCATAAAGAAAACCCCCGACCGGCTTGTTCGATTGGCGAGAAAGAACGACCGTCGGGGGAATCTTTAGCTTCTCAGCTTGATACCATTGTACCAGATTCAGCCGCTATGTGTCGTTCTTTCTCGCACTTGAATTATAGCATACCACGCCCCAAACCCGTTCCGCCTAGTCGCCAACAGTCTCGAATCCGCCACCGTTACGGCACAGACCATTTTGCCGATGTCGGGAAAATGGTGCCATGCGACACTGCCGCCGCCGTTACGGCGGTCATGGGGCCAGCACCATCGGCAACGTCTGCTTCGATAGCCGCCGCGCTGCCATGTCCAGATAATCCGCGTTCAGGTCGATTCCCACCGCCCGCCG
>JAQBWG010000212.1 GCA_027625225.1 Chloroflexota bacterium
TGCTATCGGTCAGGTCGGCTTCCCTGCCCGTTACTATCGGTGTGGCGAAGTGGACGGCATCGGCCAGCATTACTTCCAGGCCCGCGGCCATGTAGTCGCGCTTTTTCAGCCAGGGCAGTTCGACCTGTTCAACAGTGTACCCCTGCTCTCCCAGCGCTGCTGCTGCGTTTACGACGACGGCCTGTACCTGCCTGTCCACGGGGGCATAGCCGTCTTCGGGGGAGAAGGCGATGCGGAGTTTTTTGGGCAGGGGTGCGGCGAGGTCGGGTGTTTTGGGAACAGGGATGTTGACGGCGAAGGGGTCGCGTCCATCGGGCCCGGCGATGATGCCGAGGATGAGGGCGTTGTCGCGGACGGTGCGGGACATGGGGCCGATGTGCATGTAGCGCAGGATGGCGGCGGGGTTGTGTCCGGTGAGGGGCACGCGGCCGTGGGTGGGCTTGAAGCCGACGATATTGCAGTAGGTGGCGGGCACACGGATGGAACCGCCGACGTCGGAACCTATCTCGAACGGGGTCATACCCGCCGCGAGGGCGGTCGCCGCGCCGCCACTGGAGCCGGATGGGATGCGGTCGAGGTTCCAGGGGTTATTGGTGCGTCCAAAGACTCTGTTGTCGGTCTGGCTGTCGAGGGCGAACTCGGGTGTGTTGGTCTTGCCGACGAGGATGGCTCCGGCTTGCTTCAGACGCGCGACAGTAGTGGAATCGGTCGCAGGGATATTGTCTTTGTAGAGCAGAGATCCGACGGTGGTGCGGACACCAGCGGTGTCGAAGGTGTCCTTGGCGGTGAAGGGCACACCGTGGAGTGGACCGAGGCGCTTGCCAGACATAACGGCATCTTCGGCGGCGCGGGCTTTGTCCATAGCGTCGCCGGTCATGGTGACGACGGCGTTGAGCTTGGGGTTGACGGCGGCGATGCGGTCGAGGTGGGCTTGCAGTACCTCGACGGGCGAGAGCTGCTTGTTGCGGATGCGCACGGCGAGTTCGGTGGTGGTCAGCCAGTGAATTTCGTTCGCCATGTTGCGCTCCTTACGTCGGTGCCTGCTAGACGAGTGCCTTGCCGCCCTGCTTCACGACTTTACCGCGGGCGACGACGGTGTCGACCTTGTGCAGTACGCGGATGTTCTTGAGAGGGTCGCCGTTGACGATGATGGCGTCGGCGGCCTTGCCGGGTTCGAGGGTGCCGGTCTCGTCAAGAACGCCGAGGCAGTCGGCGGTGGTTTTGGTCGAACTCACAAGGGTGTCCATAACGGGGAAGCCAGCCTTTTCGACCATGACCTGCGGGGTGTAGGCGAAATCGCCGAAGCCGACGTGTGCCATGCCGGAGTCTATACCGGTCACGAACTTCACACCCCTGTCCCACATGTCCTTGAGAATCTCATAGCGGCGGTCGGGGTCGGAACGAAGAACAGTTTTGTCGGTCTGCTTAACGGGAATGCCCTTGTCCTGCCAGATGAAATCGAAGGCGAGGGTGGGGTCAACCCACAGACCCTTCTTGGCCATCTCATCGGCAGTTCTGGGGTCGTAGTCGTATATCTCGTCGGGGTTGGCGGACACCCAGGTGGAGTGGATGAGGTTATGGATGCCAGCCTTGACGCAGTTCTTAACGCCCTCGGTGCCGTGGCAGTGCGCGGCGACACGAACGCCCATACGCTCGGCGTCTTTTACGGCGGCGGCGAGAGTCTCGGCGGGGTACTGAGCACGGCGGACGTTAGTGCGCGGGGTGAAGCCGCCGCCGGTGGACATCATCTTGATGTAGTCGGCGCCGAGCTTCACCTGGTGACGCAGGGCGGCGACGACATCCTCGGCAGTGTCGGCTTCGGTGCCGAACATGTGGCAGTGGCCGCCAGTGGTGGTGATGGGCGTGCCGACGACGAGCAGACGGGGGCCGGGGATGACGCCGTCTTCGATGGCCTTTTTCACAGGGAAGGCGATGTTGTTCTTGGAGCCGAGGTCACGGGTGGTGGTGACACCGGACAGAAGGGCCTCGCGCTGGGCCTTGACGGCGCGCATGAGGAGCACCTGGTCGGTGTCGTTCATGGTGTGCTCATAGGCCTCTTCCTCGGCGGAGCAGTGCATGTGGGAGTGGGCTTCGACGAAGCCGGGCATGATGGTGCCGCCCTTGACGTGTATGGTCTGGACACCCTTACCGGAGTCGCGTTCCAGCTTGTCCACGGTGGTGACACGAGTGATGCGCCCGTTATTGATGACGAGGGCGCCGTTCTTGACGGGCTTTGCGCCTGTTCCGTCTATAAGGCTGTCGGCTGTGAGTACGAGTTTCATATGTTGTCTGCCTGCCCGAGTTCTGAGTGCGGCGAATTATAGCAGGGTCGCATCGTTCCAAAAGATACGCCCTTCAAATTGGATTCCAGCACCGTTGACAGTGCATCGGGCCGTCTGTATGTTGGTGCCGACCCATGAAGCGGGCCTATTTCAACACGAGGAGTAGCTGTCTCATGCCCAAGACGTATTCAGTCCGATTCGACTCGAAACTCGCGGTACCCATGCGCGACGGTACGAAACTATACGCCGATGTGTTCCGCCCGGTGGGCGCGGGAAAGTATCCGGTGCTGCTCCAGCGCACACCGTACGACCGCACAGACGCCTCGATGCGGATGTACTTCCTGGACTCCATAGATGCGGCCAAAAAGGGATACGCGGTGGTCATTCAGGACGTGCGGGGGCGGTATGCGTCGGAGGGCGAGTTCCATACGTTCATCAACGAGCAGAACGACGGGTACGACACTATTGAATGGGCGGCAAAGCAGCCGTGGAGTAACGGCAAGGTGGGGATGTTTGGCGGGTCGTACGTGGGCGCGACACAGTGGCTGGCGGCGTCTCAGGTGCCCCCGTCGCTAAAAGGCATCGCGCCGGTGGTGACGGCGTCGGACTATCACGAGGGGTGGACGTACCAGGGCGGTGCGCTGGTTCATGCGTTCAACGTGAACTGGACGTACTCGCTGACGGCAGGCAACTGGGACAACCTCCGGCGACGGTACGGCGTGGGGAAGCGTCAGTTCAACAAACTCATCAAGTCGATAGACGACATGGGCCCGGCGTTGAAGCACCTGCCGCTGAACACTAACCCCGACTTCCAGGGGGAGGTGGCGAAGTACTATAACGCGTGGATGGAGCATCCGGAGTTCGACAGCTACTGGAAAAAGGTGGCTATCGAGGAGTACCACTCGAAGATAAACGTGCCGGCGCTAAACATCGGCGGCTGGTTCGATATCTTTTTGGGC
>JAQBWG010000213.1 GCA_027625225.1 Chloroflexota bacterium
ACGGAAGCAGACCGAAAAAAGCCAAGGTCGTCATACATCCCCAAGGCCCCCTCGGCGTCAACCACAAAATAGTCCAAGCCTCCGGCTTCGGGATTAAATTGGCGCAAACCGGCGTCCGACACCGTCTCAATAACGTCCACAACCCTCGCACTGCCATCCGGAAATTTCCAGTCCATTGTCAGTACTCCGTTTGTGCTGAATATAGTGATTACCGCCCCCGATCCATGGGGCATTGCTGCGTCCTGCCACCTACCCGCAACCACCGCCGCGTTCAACGACCCCGATGATGTAGCCTTCGGTATAGGGGTGTCGGGGACTCCTGTTGGGGTCGGGAGAAGATTGCCGTGAAAGAACAAGATCTTGAGGGCCAGGGGGTCTTGATACCGACTGGGCGCACTAGGGAGGGCCTTCGGTTCAAGAGGCGGGTCGAGGAGAGTGACGCTGGCGGCGGCGAGGATGGCGGTGGTGGCGAGGCGTTCTTGATTCCGTGGGATGCAATTGAGTCTAGCCCGGCTACTTGTGAGGGCAAGTCCCTTTACAAGGGTCGCACGCATCATTGGGTGAGCGGCGGAGGTGCTGGCCATGGGTAGCAAAGTGGTGATGTTGTCGCTGGGGGACTGCAGGGGCGCTCCTGACGGAAAGCAGGCCCGGCAAAGGGTGAAACATGGGCATTGATTACATAGCTGGCGAGGCGGCTTGCGTCTTTGGCAGCCAGCCTGGGCGTCAGCCACAGCACTTCCATGTCGTGCCCGCGATGGCCGCGTCGGTGGTCAAGGCGTTGCGGGCACAGGGCTTCCGAGTTGTGAGTGGTGAACGTTGCCTAGGGCGGGGTCCGGTGTTGACGGTGACGCGCGACTTCGATAGCTAGGGCTGGCTGGAATCGTGGGAATACTTTCGTGAGGTTCGTTATGGTTAAGACGTTTTGTATGGTCGGTGATGGTCAACATTGGCTCGGGGATACGGCGGACGATGCCCGTCGAGTCGTGGCCGGTTCACTGCGAGAGGGCAAAGTGGTGGTGTTGTCTCTGGGAGACTGCCTGGGCGGTAGCTTGCCGTTGGAGGGCTATATACGGTTCGGCCGGAACGGGAAGCTGGCCCGGCGTGGCCCGGAGTTCCCACATTACATCCCAATCAACGTCCAGGCTTTCCTGTGGAAGCCACCCCTGGAGCAAGCCAGGTTGCTAGACTCCCTGTACGATTCCGACGCCTACCGAGAATTTCTGGAGTCGGGGCCGAGCCTTCTTGAATAAGATGAAAGTCTCGATTTACACCCGTGTCTCCACCGACGGACAGGACGCCACGAATCAAGTCCTGGAACTGCGCCAGTGGGCCGCGTCCAAAGGGCACAACATCGTTGCCGAGTACCAGGACATCTCCAGCGGGGCAAGGCGGCGGGAACACCTTGACGACCTGTTCGACGCCGCCCGCCGGCGCAAGTTTGAACTGGTGGCGATATGGAGTTTAGATCGGCTAACCCGTGAAGGCCCGCTCCAGACTCTGTTGTACCTCCAGCGGCTCACGGCTCTGGGGGTCCGGGTGTATTCCCACCAAGAGCAATACCTAGACCCGTCCTTGCCGTTCTATGAGTCCATCGTGGCCTTCATGGCCGACATCGCCAAGATGGAGCGTGAGAGGCTTTCCGAGCGCACGAAATCGGGATTACGACGGGCGGTGTCCCAAGGGAAGAAACTAGGCCGCCCGCCAGGCAGCAAGGACGCCAAGAAACGGCGGCGATCTGGATATTTCCGAAGATATGCGGATGCACCCAAATAATGGGGGTCGGCCTTCAGGCACAACAAGCCCGGCCAAACAAACAATCGAACCTTTATTCCGGGACTGCCAGGTCCATCCCTATCTCCTCGAACTGAAGAATCGCTTTCGAAATATAGTTCGCTGAATCCGATTTATTTCGCCTAGCCAGAGTGGTGTCGGGTAAGCGGCCGCCCTTTCCTATGCTTCGACAGGTTCTTCGTAAGTCAGCCCGAAAACCGCATCGGTCATCCATCGCTTGAAACCCTCGTTGTCCATGAACTGTTTGAACAACTCGGTGTCGTCCTTCATCACCGATGTCATCACGCGTATCAGGGCCTTGTCGTGCTCGATGCGGGCGTTCTCCTTATCTGAGTTCTGCTGGGCGTTACGATAAGCGGTGTCTTGGGAAACACGTTCGGGTATCGTCTCTGTGATGAGCTTACGGACGCGATCCGCGTCCTCCCACGGGATGTTGCCGAAGTGATCGTTGAAAACGGCTAGAATATTGGAGAGCCGGTCCATCTCAGGTTCGGGCCGTTGGCCTCTTTCACTAACTGGCACCGGATCGATTTCGGCTTCTTCGTCAGGGAGAATGATACTTTGCATAGCCAGCTTCTCGACTCGATAGCTGTCCATGTCGATGGCGTCGAGGATGCCCTTCGAAAGGTCCACCTCTACCGGTGCTGGCAGCTTTGAGACGAGGAAATTCAGGAAGATCGACCGCTTCTCCCACCCGGCGTTACTGTACGGCAGCACTGAGGATAGGAAAGCATAGGTGCGTACGAATCCTTTGGCCTTGCCCTTGAAGTCTACCTGACGGTCCTCATCAAGTTCACTTTTGTAAACCGCAACACAAGCGTCAAGGATCGGGTCAAGCTTGTCGCGATCGGCCCCTCCGAGATACAACTGCACCAAGTCGTCTATCTGCGCTTCAGAGTAAACCTGAGCGCCGTCCAAGTCGGCTTGTAGGTCGTGCAGTTTGTTGGGGTCAGCCTCCTCGGCCAGAATCGTCGAGCGGTAATAGTCGGCGAACGACTCTTGGATGGTGTCGGTGTCGTTGAAAAAGTCGAGCACAAAAACATCATGCTTTTTCGGGTGCGCCCGATTTAGGCGGGAGAGCGTCTGCACTGCCTTGATTCCCGAGAGCGCTTTATCGACGTACATCGTATGCAGGAGGGGCTCGTCGTAACCGGTCTGGAACTTGTCGGCGCAAATCAGGAAGCGGTACGGGTCTTCCTTGATCTTCGCGGCGATCTGGCCCGACGGAAAACCGTTCAGCTGGGCCTCGCTCACCTTCGCCCCGCCGTAGTCGTGCTCGCCAGAGAAGGCGACGATCGCCTGGTAGCGGCTCTTTCGTTTCCGCAGGTATTCGCCGATGGCATGGAAGTACTGGACCGCCCGGTCGATGCCGTTGGTCACCACCATCGCTCGGGCCTCGCCGCCGATCTTGTTCTGGGCCATCACTTGGTCGTGGAAATGGTCA
>JAQBWG010000214.1 GCA_027625225.1 Chloroflexota bacterium
TTAAGCAAAGGTTTTGTATTCTCCAACTGTTCTTTGAAGCTGGCCGGCGTAGCTTCTTCGGGGCCGGTGTTTCCCGTGTCGAGCCTGCCTACGTTTCTGAACGCCCAGATGACCGCGAACACCAGTATCATCGGGCCGAGCGCATAAATACTGATGACGTTCTGCCAGGTCAACACCAGAAGGAGTAGTCCGGTGAGAGGAGGAGCGATGACATCGCCGATGCTGCCTCCGACGGCGTGGAACGACAGCACCGTCCCGCGCCGCTTCGGGTACAGGCGCGACAACGCCGCCATCGCCGGAAGGTGCCACATAGCCGCCGACACCGACACCAGCACCATGCCGAACAACAGCAGCGGATATACCGGCGCCAGGCCGATCATGAGCCAGCCGAATCCGAACCCGCCCATCGACAGCGCCAGTACCATGCCCCAGTGCCTGCGCAGCCGCTCCACCAGAATCCCGCCGGGCATGGTCACAATCCCGGAGACACCCTCGCGTACCCCACTGATAGCGCCAACCCCAACGTCGTTCAAGCCAAAGGTAGCCTTCACCTCTGGCAGCACTAGCTGGAAGCCTTGCAAACACCAGTGGAACACCCCGTGGCCGGTCGACAGTCCGGAGATGATGAATGGGGCCGACTGGCGACCCGTTTGCGTTTCCTCTTGCTCTTCTACTTGAGAGGAAGCCGGCTCCAACCTACGCCTTGCCCATGCGCATGATGATGTCCCACTCCTCGGCCGTCACCGGCTGTACCGACAGCCGCGAGTGCGTAACCAGCCACATCTTCGATAGGGCGGGCGTCGCTTTTACCGCTTCCAGGCTCACCGGACTCGGCAGGTCCTTGCCCGCCTTGATGTCCACCATGTACCAGATAGGCTTTTCCTTCGTGCTCTTGGGGTCGGGATGCTCCGACTTCGCGTCCCACGCCGTGAAATCCGGATACGCCTCCTTCACCACCACCGCCGTGCCCACGATGGCGTTCGGCTTCGACTGCGAGTGGTAAAACAGCACCCCGTCGCCCACCTTCATCGCCTGCATGTTGTTCCGCGCCTGATAGTTGCGCACCCCGTCCCACTCCGAATCGCCGTCCTTCTTCAGGTCGTCGAACGAATACGTGGACGGCTCCGATTTCATCAGCCAGTAGTTCTTCTTAGCCATATGGCCTCCTTTTCGCTTTGCGCTTGCGGTATCCTACTCTCCACCTTACAGGGACGGAAAGCGTGGCGATTCAAACTCCTAAAGACTACCTCGGGTTCGAGGTCGGCGAAGACCGCCGTCTGGCCGACTGGCCTCGGGTCGTCGGCTATTTTACCCATCTTGCCGAGGGTTCGCCCCGCGTCCAAACCACCGGGATAGGCAGGAGCACCGAGGGCAACCCGTTCATCCTCACTGCAATCTCGTCGGAAGACAACCTCGCCAACCTCGACCGCTATCTGGATATCCAGTCCCGCTTGTCGGACCCGCGCGCGCTTGCCGACGACGAAGCCGACAGCCTCATCGCCGATGGCAAGACCGTCGTACTCATCACCTGCAGCATCCACGCCACCGAGGTCGGCGGCACCCAGATGTCCCTCCAACTCGCCCATCGCCTCGCCACCGGAACCGACGCCGACACCGCCGATATCCTCGACAACACCATCGTCCTGCTCGTACCGTCCATGAACCCCGACGGCCTCGTCAAGGTCAAAGCCTGGTACAACAGCACCCTCGGCACCCGTCACGAAGGCGTCGGCCCGCCTTTCCTGTACCACAAGTACGCCGGACACGATAACAACCGCGACTGGTTCATGTTCAACCTCGTAGAAACCCGCCTGGTTCTTGAGCACTGCCTGAACCGTTGGTATCCCCACATCGTGGTGGACGTTCACCAGACCCGCGCCAACGGTATGCGGATGATTCTTCCGCCGTTCACCGACCCCATCGAGCCCAACGTGAGCCCCATCCTCGAAAGCCAGCTTGCCACCCTCGGCTCCACAGTCGCTGCTGAACTCACCGCGCAAGGCAAATCTGGCGTCGCCACTAGCGTCGTCTACGACGCCTACAGCCCCAGCCGCGCCTACGCGCACTACCACGGCGGCGTCCGGCTGCTTGTGGAGACTGCCAGCACCCAGATAGCCACGCCGCTCATCCTCAAACCCGAAGACTTGCGCTCTACGCGTGGAGAACACCCCACCCGCCGTTCCTCGAACCATCCGGTGCCCTGGCAAGGCGGACGCTGGGGCCTGCCCGAGATAGTGGACTACGACCTCGCGGCGGTGTTTGCGGCCCTCCGCCACGCCGCCCGCTACCGCGACACCTGGCTGCGAAGCTCCCATCGTGTCCGTCGTCTGGCCGTCGCGTATCAGGGAAACCCGACCGCGTTCGTCATCTCCGCCAAGCAGCCGGATGCGCCCGCGGTAACCGACATGCTGAACGTGCTGCAGGCAGCGGGCGTGGAGATATGGCAGGCCAGCGCAGCCTTTTTAGCCGACGGGGCGCGGGGGGAACCGGACGACTGCGTGATTTTGCTTAACCAGCCCAACGGCCCCTTCGTGAAGGCTATGCTGGAACCCGCGCACTATCCTGACATTCGGCTTTACCCCGGTGGTCCGCTCAAGCCGCCTTATGACGTCACCGCGCACAACCTGCCGCTACTCATGGGCGTGAAGGCCACCGCCATCAAACGCCCGTTCGATGCCGACCTCCATCCCTGGCTGCCAGCTTCAGGCAAGCCGGGAATCGCTATGGACACCGCACCCTTTTACCTCATCGGTTCCGAGTCCAACGCCTCCGTTGCGGTGGTGAACGGCCTTTTGGGGAACGGGGCAACAGTCGAGCGACTACAGCGCCCCGTCGAAGTCGGGGGAATGGCATGGCCCGCAGGGGCGTATCTGGTACACGCTGACGCAAAGAACAGCATCCCCGTTTCCTCAGCGCAACAGCTACGCATCGCACCCCTGCAAGACATCCCTGCCGTCCCTCGAACACCCCTGCGTATGCCCCGCGTCGGCCTGTACCAAAGCCATATCCCCAACACCGAAGAAGGCTGGACGCGCCTTGTCCTTGAGCAATATGGCTTTCATTACGAATCGCTCACCAACGAAGTACTGAAAAAAGGCAAGCTAGCCGACCGCTTCGACGCCATAGTCCTGCCCCATCAGCCGCCGCGCCAGCTAGAGCGCGGACACGGCCCCGGCACCTATCCGCAGGAGTACGCGGGCGGCCTCGGCGTGCGTGGTGCACAGGCGTT
>JAQBWG010000215.1 GCA_027625225.1 Chloroflexota bacterium
ACAACAGCGTCGGCCATACCCTGTTTCACAGCTCCGGTAGCTACGAAAATGGACGCTTTGGGTTTTTGCCGATAGCTCTGCATGGGCGATTCGCCTTCCACAACCACCCCTTCAGAAGGCACCACCATAATGGGCAGCCCTTTGGTATCGTGCTTGGCAAGCTCTTGGTTGAGCCTTTCAGGATCGCCCACTAGTGCGATATGTACATCGCCCTTTCGGGCGGCCAGTACGGCACCCGCGACTGTTTCGGCGGGCGCAAAATCCCCGCCCATAGCATCCACAGCAATTCGAACCGGCTTTGCCTGCGTCACGCGCGTCTCCTACTCATTCGGATACGTTACGCCCGACCGCCACTTATCACAACCGAAGCCTCGCCCGTAATAGCGAACTCCTCGGTTTGTCGTACCACTTCAACATTACACACTACCGTTTTTAGGCCTCCAACTTCGTTCACGCTTTTTACTACGCCCCTGGATGTAACAACATCTCCGGGATACACCGGGGCCTTGAATCGCAGCTTCAGGCGACCGTTGCGTAGCCAGTCATGGCCAAACGATTGTGTCATCATCTCCGAAATCTGTGCTGCGACGAGCATCCCATGGGCAACTCTTTTGCCAAAATGCGAACCCGCTGCGAATTTCTCATCCACATGAATCGGATTGAAGTCACCGGAAGCCTTCGCATACCTATCGACACGGCCTTGCGTAACCTCGCACACCACCGGCGTCAGCGTATCGCCTTCTCCAAATATCGTTCCCGGTTTCTCTGTCACATGTCCTCGCTATGCTGGCACTGCGATGGTGCTCTTGCCAGTCATCACAGTTCGCCCGAGGCCGTTTTCTACATCCAGAGACACCACCAGGATACGCTGCCCGCCTCGCACAGAATTCTGTGCGAGTGTTGCCATGCATACCAGGGTTTCGCCTAGTGGAACGATGTCCAGAAACTGTAGTTCCTGCCCCAGGTGGAGGGTACCACCCGGAATCTGGAGATCGTTGACCACTCCGCGCACACTGATAGCCGCAACCGCCATCGCCGGAACGTATACCTGTTTGCTGTCTTCTCTCCGCATGACCGGGCTATCGAACGTCTCATCTCCCACGGCGTCAACGTAGCGGGATACCGTCTCTATGTCCATTACACAGGACTGCCGTGAAACCACCTGGCCAGCTTTTAGGCTACCGTAATCAATAGACACAGGATGAAGTCGCAATCTGCCAAAGGCGCAAGGAGTACGTTCGGGGCAGATTATAGAAGGGGCCGCAGTTCAAGGCAATGTAGCTACGCTTCGCTTGCACCGCCGCCTCGTTGCATCTTGGCTTCATCCAGCCACCGATTCAGCAACGTGTACGACTCCTCATTGCCAAAATCTAAGCTTGCGATAGACACTGCCCGAAACAGCACCCCCGTAGAAACCCGCGCGTCCACCGTCTCGCCAAGTTTCGGCAGCTTCACGCCAAGCGATTCGGCCATGAACCCACCGGCAAGCATACCGTTCTCGGTGAGAAAACACTCCACGAGCCTTTGTCCATCGTAGCGAAGCACGAGGCCTTTTTGCTCCTGCGTCAATTCCAGTTTCAAATGGGCACGCGGAACCGAGATAAGCTCCTCGGCTTCATCCCAAATCTTTGTATCTTCAGTCACGTACTTCTCCTTCCGCCGTCATTATACGTCCAGCTTCTCCGAATCTCGTTTACGTCTTCTTTTCCCATGGACTCCCCATGCTTGCGTACCTCGAACGGCTCTGGCACCATAGGGACATGAACATAGGCGTCTTCGAATTATCCGACCCTGTCCCCGAAATGAAGAACACCCGCGTCTTCGCCATGTTAAAACCGTGGATAGACGTTGGTCGTGTAGGAACGCTCACCCTCAACAAGATCGAACGGCACTTCGGCGCGAAGGAATTGGGCAAGCTTGCAGAACCGGGGCGGTATTTCGACTTCACCCGCTATCGCCCGTACCAGGGCTATGTTGGCGGCAAGCGTGATTTGACCATCCCCAATACCGTACTCAACCATGCCACCGATGACGAAGGAAACGACTACCTCTTCGTACACATCCGCGAGCCGCACATGTTCGGAGAAGAATACTGCCAATCGCTCGCCGAGTTACTTCAACACCTCAACGTGACTGAGTACTGCAGAATCGGTGGGTTCTATGACTCGGTACCCCACACGAGGCCTGTAATCATCACCGCCAGTTTTACCGACGAGCAGACTGACCGTGTCCGAAGCCTTGTTTCGCCACGCGGCAACACCTATCAGGGGCCAACCAGCATCATCAACATGACCGCCAACATTCTGGAGGAAGCCGGTGTTCAGGTCGCCAGCGTGATGGCCCATCTGCCTCAATATGCCCGTCTGGACCAAGACCAGATGGGGGTGGCGCGAATCATGGAAGTTCTCTGTGCTGTATACGACCTTCCTTCTTCTCTTGCTGACAACACATTGGGGAAGCGCCAGTACGATGAGATTGGAAGGGCCGTTGAAAGCAATCCCGAGGTGAAGGCGCTTATCTCGCAGCTCGAGACCTATTACGACAGGACACAGTCCACACCAGACCTAACGGAAACACCGCAGCTTTCCCCTGAACTTGAAAGCTTTCTTAAAGAAGTCAGCAAAGGCCTCGATAATCCTCGGGGTCAGTAGCTTAATACGAGGAGCATTCCAATAAGGTGGATACAAACACCACTGGTATCCGTACTCTTCGCAACCCGGTCGTCGCCGAATAACTATGACCACCACCGTCTACCACGT
The DNA here is from genome assembly GCA_027625225.1 of Chloroflexota bacterium. Lineage (GTDB taxonomy): Bacteria > Chloroflexota > Dehalococcoidia > Lucifugimonadales > VGZR01 > VGZR01. Next base: position 2,760 of record JAQBWG010000215.1, read on the forward strand.
CGGCATGGTCGTGAGCGACCTTGACCGCTCGCTCTCCTTCTATACCGACTCCGAAGGTTTGGGACTTGAGTGCGAAGAGGTATTTGAAGCCGACGGCGACATGCTCTCCAACGTGGTTGGTGTCCCCAACGCCAAGATGCGCGTCGCGTCGCTTGTAGCTGATGACGGTGTCCTGTTTGTCATCGTGCAGTATCTCAACCCGCCCACCACCATACGACCGTTCGAAGACCAGGCCGAGCGTACGTCAACCGGCTCCGCCCACGTTGCCTTCATGGTGCCCGACATCCAGAAAGCCTACGCTCGGCTTGTCGCCCTGGGAGCCACGCCGGTGAACCCACCCATCGAGACGCGGCCAGGCCATCTGAACTGCTACATGCAAGACCCCGACGGCAACTGGATAGAACTGGTTGAGGACGCGACACATGCCGCTACGCCATTCCGGGTCAGGCAGAAACGAACGCGCCCCGCG
>JAQBWG010000216.1 GCA_027625225.1 Chloroflexota bacterium
AACCCTCCTCCGCCGACACCGACAGGTCGAACTGCACCCGCACCGTGTCCTCGCCGCGCGACAGCCACGCCGACACCTGCGTATGCCCGCTCGGCTGCCCCGACGCATCCCGGCGCATCAGCTCGCGGTCCGCCCCCGCACGCGACGACTTCGCCACCGCCAGCAGGTACAGCGCCTCCAGCAGATTGCTCTTCCCCTGCCCGTTCTCGCCGTGCAGCACCGTCAACCCCGGCCCGAACTCCGCATCCAGCGCCTCATAGCTACGGTACTGAGACAGACTCAACCTCTGAACGTAAATAGGAAACTCCCACCCAACACAAACTTCGCCCTAACTATATCCAGCAGGGGATTCGGTGTCATCTCGGAGAACAAGCCCACCCTGCCAATCACCGCCACCCCGAGCGAAGCCGAGGGGTCTCATCCATAGAAAAGCAAAACAGGAATCGGTTAGGCAGCCTTGGTGGTGGCGCCTCAGCGCGTCTTGGGGTGCAGGGCGAGCCCTGCTGCCCCGCAAGGGCGTCTTATCCCCGCCTCTTAGTCTTCAAAACAGGCAATTTATAGTGTTTCGTGATTTCCCGTGCCGAATCCTTCGGCTTCGACCGTGACGTATCCACCGTCAGACCGTCCGGCAGCTTCGGATACCTGAACGCACCCAAATCCCGCAGCTCGCGGTAGTACTCCACCGACCGCAGCTTGTCCCACCGGAACCTCGCATCGCTCCCCAGCCGCTGCTCCGCCACCCTCTCCGGACACTTCAGCCGCACGAACAGCACCTTGCCGCCCAGGCCCTCCAGCTCCTGCACCAGCTCCCTGACAAAACTCGCCCGCACCGTCCGCTCCGGCGTGAACGTGAATATCAGACCCGGACGGCCCGCCCGTTCCGCCCGCGCCAGCACCTGCAGCCAGATGCTCTCCCGCATCTCCGTGAACGCCGCCCCGCCGAAGTCGAACACCGGCGACAGCATGTCCACCACCAGGTGATTGTGGAACACCGGGTACCCCGTCAGCTTCTCCAGCTCACGCGCCACCGTCAGCTTTCCCACCGCCGGCATCCCGTATATGAACACTAGTTGCATGTTTTACCTATCGCCTTGTTTTCACCGTATTATGGAAATAGAAGGTTTTGATTGTAACGTCAAATTTCGAGCTGTTCCGGTAGAATAGCCGGACTCGGGACAGACGACAGTTTTGAGCAAAGCGTTTCTGCAAGCCTCTACGGAGCTTACAGGAGAAGGCAAATGGAACGCATTCAATCAGTCAACATTGAGCGAATTCAGTGGGCATGCCATCAATTTGGCATTACGCCCTACGAACTCGCTACTAAAGCTGGAATTCCAGAATCGGCAATTGAGCGATTGCTGAATGGCGATGGAACTACATTCAACTACCTCCAGAAGATAGCCGAGTTCTTGGGACACGGAGTTCTCTTCTTCGTCGAACAAGGCCCAGTCGATGAGGCTACGGCATATACCCCACAATTCCGAACGATTTTGAACCGGAAACCAAACCTCAGTGCGAAGCTACGTAAGTTCGTTCGGCGAGTGGAAAAGCAACGAGAAGTCTATATTGCACTTCAAGAAGCTATTTCGGAACCTGCAATCAACTTTACTCCACCCGTATTGACCGGAAACGGACACAACTCCGAGATTGTCCGTGAATGGTTGGGCTTGAGAACAAACAATCCTCTCTTTAGTCATCGTTTTGACTTCGACATATACCGGGAAATGGTCGAGGACAAGGGCGTACTTGTAATTTTGAGTAACGGATATAACGGTAAGTGGCAGATGCCCAAGAATGATCCGATTCTAGGCTTTTCCATCTATCACGAATTCTATCCAGTAATCGTCGTTAAGAAGCAATCCGACCAGAGACAGGTTTTCACGCTGATGCACGAACTCGCCCATCTCCTTATTCACAAGACGAGTTGGGTAGATGACGAACACGACCTGGATTCGTACGTCGCACAGGAAAGGGACGCGAGCGCTCTTGCTGGACGGGTTCTCGTGCCAGATGTAGTTTTGGCACGTCTGAGAGACCAGGATAAACCAAGCAATCCGGCTGATTTCGACATCTGGCTCGACCGTGAACGTCGAGCATTAGGAGTAAGCGGTGAAGTAATTCTACGTCGCTTGTTGGATAGCGGACGACTCTATCAGGAGGAATACACCGCATATCGAGAATGGAAGGATAGTGGTGATTGGGACCAGCAAGAAGGAGGTTTTCGGCTCTATCGGCATCGAGAACCCGTCCACATTTTCGGAGACAAGTTCGTTAGAACTGTATTTGAGGCTTTGCAAGCTAAGGAAATAACTTTAGTTAAAGCTAGTACTTACCTCGACAATCTCAAGATTCACGATGTACACGCGCTAGAGCAGTATTGCTATGCAAATGTTTGATGCTTCCTCGATGATTTATGCTTGGGATAACTATCCCTTAGGGCAATTTCCTCCATTGTGGGCGTGGCTAGGAAGCCAAGTAAACGCCAAGTTACTTACCCTTTCGGAGACTGCATTTAAAGAAGTATGCGACAAATCACCTGAGTGCGAAGACTGGCTAAAAGAAAATCAATTAACCCCCATTAAAAACGACGGGTTGGTTTTATCTGAGGCAGCGAGCATTAAATCGCTCCTTCAAATCGAGGGAGATAACTATCACGTCAACGGTGTCGATGAAAATGACTTGCTTATTATCGCAGCCTCAAGGGTGAATGCTGCACAACTAGTTTCAAATGAGGCTAAGCAACCAAACCTTCCGAGCGACCTTCGACGGTACAAGATACCCGCGGTTTGCGCACATCTCAATTCGCCAGTCCCATGTCAGGATTTCATCGACTATATCAAAGCGTCTCAGGCCGTTTTTGGGTAATTGACGTACCCAGGCAGGCTTCATCAAGCGGGTGCATAGCTACCCTTCCCGCTCCGCCACCAGCGCCACAAACTCCGCCTCCGACAGCATCGCCACTCCCAGGCGCTCCGCGTCCGACGCCTTCGACCCCGCCTCCTCACCCACCACCACGTAGTCCGTCTTCTTGCTCACGCTCCCGCTCATCCCCCCACCGCGCGCCTTGATGTACTCCTGTATCTCCGAACGCCCGAACCCCTCCAACCGACCCGTCACCACGAACCGCAGCCCTTCCAGCGACTGCGGCACCTCGGGCCCCGCCTCCTTCTCCATCTGCAACCACGCCTCCGCCAGCCGCTTC
>JAQBWG010000009.1 GCA_027625225.1 Chloroflexota bacterium
CCGGATGCCCCAGGCTTATGCCGCTGCCATTCACATTCGTTCGTTCGATGTCCATATCGAGTTGGCGGATACAGGCCAGCGCCTGAGCCGCGAACGCCTCGTTGAGTTCGATGAGGTCGAGGTCGCCGATGCTCATCCCAGCCTTGTCCAGCGCTATGCGGGTCGCGGGCACCGGGCCTATGCCCATGAACGCAGGGTCGACGCCGGCCACCGCGCGTGCCCGCCAGCGTAGCCGTGCTTTGATGCCCAGTTCGGCGGCTTTCTCCTCGGACATGATGACCACCGCAGCCGCGCCGTCGTTGATGGTGGACGCGTTTCCGGCAGTAACAGAACCATCTTTTTTGAAGACGGGCTGAAGCTGCGCAAGTTTTTCAAGAGTGGTGTCGGAACGTGGCCCTTCGTCTGTTGTCACGACGATAGGGTCGCCTTTGCGTTGGGGGACGTCTACGGCGACGGTCTGTCTGGTGAATCGGCCTTCGTTCGCTGCGGCAACGGCCCGTTTCTGGCTCATCAGCGCAAGCTCGTCCTGGTCGGCGCGACTGACTTCGTAACGCGCTGCTACGTTCTCCGCCGTCACACCCATGTGGTAGAGGTTCACAGGACAGCCCAGACCCTGTACAAGTCCGTCGGTCAGCTTGGCGTCGCCGAGGCGAAGGCCGTCGAAACGCGATTTGTAATCGAGCATAAAAGGAGTTTGACTCATGTTTTCCGCGCCGCCCGCGACGACGATATCCGCCTCGCCGGTCTGCACCAGCATGGCGCCGAAGTTGATGGCCTCAAGTCCTGAAGAGCATTGCCGGTTGATGGCGACGGTTGGCACCGACTCCGGAATGCGGCCCCTAAGTGCGGCTCTGCGGGCGGTGTATCCGGCTTCGGCGGCTTGCAGCGCGTTGCCCAGCACCACTTCCCCCACCATGTCGCCGGTGATTCCGGCGCGTTCCAGCGCGGCTTTGATGGTAATGGCACCCAGGTCGGCAGCCGAAACGTCCTTGAATGCTCCACCGAATCTTCCGACCGGTGTTCGTGCCCCGCTTACGATAACTGGAGTGTTCATCGTCTCCTCTTCGATTCCGAAGTCCGGCGGATTGTCCTGTCAGACCGGCGGAATTGTACCACGGGACGGCGTTTTGAAAACCGACTGGACGCATGACACCCGCGCCCACAGGAAGTTGTCAACATCGCTCCGGAAGGGCTCTGAAAGTCTTGACACCCCACAAGGCCTGTGATAGCTTTCACCAAGTTTTAGGTTCGTATCCGCGATGCCTCTGAACTAGCTTGCTGAGGGGCAAATTTGGAGCCTTCTGTAATCACAAGCGCCAATTGGGCAGATTTGGGCCACCTGTTATCCACATTGTGGGGAGTGGTGGCCCTCATTGTGTTCTTTGCGGCAAATCTACTCATTGGACACGTATGGGTGCCGTCGTTCGTTAAGTCAGGGCATATCCCGGCTAGTCTAAACAAGATTCGGCCGATGTTTTACCTGACTGCTGTGGCATCGTTTACGGGTGCGATTGTGATGCTGGGCTTCGCGGCTAAGCACGCGGGAGTCCTTCACCAAATTTTCGAGAGATATTGGATCTAGGGATACTTAGCAAGTGTTCCTGCTAGACCCAAATATTTGATAAGGCGAATAAGAATTGCTGCCAGGGGATTTTCAGCCCTCAAGGCCTACAAATAAACAGTTAATCAAATGGGGCATTCTGAGTCTCGTTAGCCTCTTCTTTGTCGCCGTCGTCGTCGGCGTCCTCATGTTCGTTATCTCTGCCTGGTTGGGCAAGCCGTTGAGTGTATTCGGCTACGACGAAGGCCCTGATCAGCCCATCGCGTTTCCGCATACCCGGCACGTTCAGGAACTTGGCCTCGACTGCACCTTCTGCCATCGCAATGTCGAAACGGGTGCCGCAGCTACTATCCCCCCGGTCGGCCTGTGCATGACCTGCCACGCCGTGGCGGGCGATGGACTGGCCGAGGTTGAGAAGCTCCGCGAGGTTGCAGCAGCGGGCGAGGCCATTGACTGGGTTCGGGTGCATCGGGTACCCGATTTCGTTCGCTTTAACCATTCAGCGCACATCATCTTCTTCAGTGAGCAAGACAACATTCTCTCTTCCGAGGTTTGTGCTGTTTGTCACGGGGACGTGGGCAGTATGGTAAAAGTGGAGCAGGCACGCTATTTGAAGATGGCAGACTGTGTGAACTGCCATAGGGACAACAACGCACCAACAGATTGTGTAACGTGTCATTACTAAGGGATTTGAATAACTAAAGAATTATGGCTTTAACGAGACGACAATTTTTAGCGATGGCTGGCGGTGGTGCCGGCGCTGCAGTCCTGTTCCAGGCCTGCGGAGTGCCCGAGCACGAACTATTCGTCGAGTCGTCGAATGAGATTCCCGAAGACCTCGTTTCCGGTCTCGACAACTGGTACGCCACGATTTGTCGCCAGTGCTCCTCGACTGAGGGCATCGTCGTTCGTGTCATGGAGGGCCGTGCCAAGAAGATTGAAGGTAACGTTGACTTCCCCATCAACGAGGGCGCGCATAGCGTCCGTTGCGATGCCGGTGTGCAGGCGCTCTACCATCCCGACCGAATAGCTGCTCCGCTAGTTCGCGTCGGCGAACGCGGTTCAGGACGCTGGGAAGAAATCAGCTGGACGGATGCCATGGAGCGGGTGGCCTTGCAGCTTCGCAACCTTTCAAACGCCAATCGCGCAGTTATGGTTACCCCGCCCATGCGCTCCTACTCCGGCCTCGTTGCCGACAGGTTCATGGCGCGTTTCGGCGGGCAGTACCTTCGTTACGAGCCGCTTGAGACTACCAATGTCCGCCGCGCAGTGAAGCAGGTGTTCGGCCAGGATAGGATGCCCGACTTCGACCTTGGTAATTCCAGCTTCGTCCTGTCATTCGGGGCAGACTTCCTGAATACATGGATGTCTCCTGTACGTTACGGTCGAGGATACGGCCGGTTCCGCCAGGGCGACCGTGAACGTGGGACGATGATTCACGTTGACAGCCGTTTCTCGATGACCGGCGCAAATGCCGATGAAATCGTATTTATTAAGCCGGGCCAAGAAGGCATTCTTGCTTTGAGTATCGCCTCGGTCATTATTGATGAAGGCCTGGGCAACGCCAGCGCCGTAAGTGCGTTGACCAATGGCGGTCGCATAGATATGTCTCGATTCGCTCCCGACCGTGTTGCAAGTGCTGTCGGAGTAGATGCCGCCCGCATTCGGGATATCGCGCACCAGTTCGCCGAGCACGGCACGGCCCTCGCTATCGGTGGTGGCTCTGCAGCCGCACACACCAACGGTTATTTCAATATGGTCGCCATCTATTCCCTGAACTACCTGGTAGGTTCGGTAGGGCGCGAAGGTGGTGTCAACTTCAACCCGGCTTCACCTTTGAAGGATATTCCGACCGGAGCGAGCTTCAGTCAATGGCGTCAGCTCGTGACTCGTATGCGAAGCCGCGAGGTCGGCGTTCTCATGGTCAAGGGTGCCGACCCCATGTATGCCCTGCCGGGTTCTATCGGCTTCCGCGAAGCCAGCTTCGACGTGCCGTTCATCTTCAGCTTCTCGAACAGCCTGGACGACACTACGGCGATGGCCGATTTGGTGTTGCCGGAACACAACTATCTTGAAGACTGGGACATCGTTGACCCTGACCCCGGCCCCGGCTATCAGTCGGTCGGGTTCCAGCAGCCGGTCGTACGGCCGTTCTTCGAGTCGCGCGGTCAGCATTTGGGCACCAAGGGTTTCGCCGATGCGCTCATGGGCATTGCTGGCGAATTGGAACTCGATTTAGGCTTGCCCTCGACATTCCGTGAGCTTCTTCAAGATGGAGCCCGGACGCTGTTCAATCTGAACCGCGGCTCGGTGCGCGCCAGCGACTTCCGTGCCTTCTGGAACGGCGCGCTACAACGCGGCGGCTGGTGGGACACCGGCGCTCGCGGCGGCAACCGCCCGACGCCTCCTGCTCTCCCGGCCAACGTCGGCCAGGCGCCCTCGTTCGATGGCAACGGGACGTTTAATTTGATACCGTTCGCGTCCACCTCCCTCATGGAGGGGCAGACGGCAGACCTTCCCTGGTTACAGGCAACGCCCGACCCCGTGTCCACCGCGACGTGGCGGACATGGGTGGAGATTAATATCAAAGTCGCAGATGATATGGACATCCGTGAAGGCGACGTGGTCCGCATCACATCGGGCTTCGGTGGGCCTGACGTCGAACCCGGCGAAGGCGTTCTCGCGCTGGCGTATCCGCACCCGGGCGTTCCGCCCGATGTCGTTTGTGTGCCGCTCGGGCAGGGCCGTAGGGGCAGTGGCCGGTATGCAAAAGGGCGTGGTGGCAATATCATGTCTATTCTTTCGCCAGGTGCTGACCGTGAAACCGGTGCGCTTGCCTGGGCCTCGACCCGTGTTCGCATCGAAAAGACCGGCGACTGGGTGCGTTTGCCCAAGGCTGAGAACACAAATCCTGACCTTGCCACCGATGAAGGTCAGCATATCGTCAAGATTACACCGAAGGATTCATAGACTGGAGTCTGACTGATGGCTGAACTCAAACAAACACAGCAACGCCAGTGGGGAATGGTGATAGACCTGGACAAGTGCACGGGCTGCCAGGCCTGCGTGGTTGCTTGCCAGTCTGAGAACAACATTCCCATCAACGAAGAAGCGCATTACAATCAGCGTCGCGCTATCCAATGGATTCGTGTCGAGCGGTACTGGGAAGGCGAATTCCCTGACATCAAGGCGCGATTCATGCCGGTACTGTGCCAGCACTGTGACAACGCGCCGTGTGAGCCGGTCTGTCCCGTATATGCTACTTATCACAACACCGAGGGTCTCAACGTCCAGGTGTACAACCGCTGCGTGGGCACCCGATTCTGTGCGAATAACTGCCCGTATCATGCCCGCTTCTTCAACTTCTGGGAACCAGCATGGCCCAATAGCCTGAAGAACCAGTTGAACCCGGACGTCACCGTCCGGAGCCGGGGCATCATGGAAAAGTGCACGTTCTGTGTACAGCGCATCGCCCGTGTGAAGCGTAAAGCCAAGAATGAAGGCGAGACAGTGAACGACGGCGACCGCGCGCTCAGTCCGGCGTGCGTGAACGCCTGCCCCACCGAAACGCTTTTCTTCGGCGACTTTAAAGACCCGAATAGTACCGTCGCCAAAATGAAAGACAAGGAAACACACGGTGGGCGTGGATACCACCTCTTGGAAGAGATAGGTACCGACACCAACGTGGTGTATCTCAAGAAAGTAGACAAACACGCTGAGGCCAAGGAAGAGGTACATGCCTAGTAACGGCCACAACGGACACGCTGCCGAAGCCGTCGTGCTGACGCAAGCGCAAGTTCAGGAAGATCTCCAAGAGAAGCACGAGCGGTCGCGCGGTCAAACGTTCCGCGTTGCGGTCGGCCTTTTCTCAGTGCTGCTCGTTCTGGGCATTATCGGCTTCATACTGCGTGTCGTTGACGGCGTATCGGATACTGCGAAGTGGGGCTACTACGCCGCCGCCTTTGCATTTGTGCTGAGCACCGCCGGAGCGGCCCCCATGGTCGCCATCGCACCACGCATCGCCAAGGCACATTGGCCCAGGCCTATTTCGCGTTCCGCCGAATTATTCTCTATCGTCGGCTTGTTCAACTTGTTGGTCTTTATTCCACTGCTGTGGGTGTTGCCCCCGTTGGAGCAGGGTCGCCGCACACTGTGGTTCTTCGGTTCTGTTGGGGAGCCTGTGCCAAACTACAGCCCTCACATCTGGGCTACGCTTGCCATGCTCGCACTGGTCGTCGTCGGCGTTCTGCTCGTCTGGATGTCTGCCCTCCCCGATATCGCTGCGTTGCGCGATCGGTTGCCCCAGGGCACGCGTAAGCAAAAAATGTATGCCTGGCTGGCCAGAGGATGGAAGGGCACGTCGGCCCAATGGTTCATGCAGAAGCACCGCCTTGGCATTCTCGGCGCCTTCTATTTCGCTATGCTTATCTTCCTCCACTTCCTTATCAGTGTGGACTTCCTTATGACACTCGTGCCGGGCTGGATAGATGCACTATACCCGGCCACACACGTTGCCAACGCCCTCCAGGGCGGCGTGGCTAGCGTTATGCTCACTATGGTCATCATGCGGCAGTGGGGTGGCTACAAAAACGAAATTGGGCTCGACCAGTTCTGGGGGTTGGGCAAATTGCTATTCGCTCTGTCCCTGCTCTGGATATGGTTCTTCTTCTCCAGCTTCATCATCTTTTGGTTTGGCAAGAAGCCGAACGAAGTTTCCGTCATCGAACTGTTTATCAAGGGGCCGTATCTACCCATCTTCTATGCCGAATTCGTATTGACCTTCTTTTTCCCATTGGTCTTTATGATTTGGAATCCTATTCGCAAGAGCATCTGGGGGCCCACCATATTGTCGATAGCTGTACTTGCGGGCACCTTCTTTGGCCGCATCCGCATGTATGTCGCGAGCTATTCAGTCGCCGATCAGTCCGCATTACATGCGATTGAAACGGTTCCGGCCACCGTTATGCCTGGCATCGCCGATGTGTTTATCGTTCTCGGCGTAATAGGGGGCTCGATTCTAACGTATTTGCTGGCGAGCCGAATTATCCCGATTATGAGCATCTGGGAGAAGAAAGAGATGCTTATGTATGAAGTTCACAGGCCCTTGCACCGTATTCACGTAAGAATTTTGGGCAAGCCCGACTAAGTGACGTAGGAACGTAATGCAGGAACACGTACAACTAAACTCAAAAGAAGTTAACGATATCCTCCTGAAGGACGTCTTGGGCATGCCCAAGTGGTGGCTCCCTGCTGTCCTGTTTTTCTTGGTCGTCTTCCTCGCGGGTGGTGCGGCCTTCGGTTACATGCTTAACAAGGGTGTTGGAGTAACAGGCCTGAACCGCCCCGTCATGTGGGGCTTCTTCATGGTCAACTTCGTCTTCTGGATCGGTATCAGCCACGCCGGCATCATGATTTCCGCCATCCTGCGCCTCACTCAGGCCGAGTGGCGGCGTCCACTCACCCGTGCCGCCGAGGTGCTTACCGTCTTTTCGCTCACCTCTGCTCTCATGGCTGCGCCGCTCGTCCACGTCGGACGCCCCTGGCGTGCGGCCTTGTGGGTGTTCCCCTACGACTTCGAACGTGGCGTATGGCCGAACGTCCGCTCCGCGTTCGTGTGGGACCCATCTGCCGTCATGACCTATCTCACCGCCAGCACACTGTTCGTCATCATCGCGTTGCTGCCTGACCTGGCAATTATCCGCGACCGCACGACCGGTACAGCCCACAAGGTCTACAGCCTCCTGTGTCTCGGTTGGCGTGGAACGCCGCGGCAATGGAAACTCCAAGCCGTTGCAGGCATCCTGCTGTCGGCACTGGTTTTGCCCGTATTCGTCTCCGTACACTCCATCGTGTCCTGGGACTTCGCCGTTCAGGTCGGCGTCGAAGGCTGGCACTCCACCATCTTCGCCCCCTACTTCATCATCGGAGCCATCCATTCCGGCGTGTCCGCCGTGGCGACAGTCATGGTATTGATGGTGTGGTTATACAAGTGGCAAAAAATACTGACACCCGACCATTTGGACGCTATTGGCCGTTTGCTAATCATCGTGGCGACGATATGGTTCTTCGCCTTCTTCTTGGAGTGGGTGTTCGCTCTCTACACATTAGAAGACCCTGAGCTCGCCTTGCGCGAACTTCAGGTATTCAAGCACCCATGGATGGCGCTGTTCATCGTCTTCCTCATAACCGCCTACTTCTTCCCGGTGCCTATGTGGATGTTCAAGAAAGTGCGTCGTAACATGTTTTGGATGTTCGTCACCACCATTTCGGTGAACATCGGGATGTGGCTCGAACGCTTCCTCATTATCGTGCTCGGCCTCGCACGAAGACAGGCATTCACCTTCGACTGGGGTACATACCATCCCAGCATGATTGAAATCTTGATGGTAATAGCCACCTTTGCCTGGGTTATGTTTGGTATGCTCGTATTCGCGAAAGTATTCCCGCTCATTCCGCTTTTCGATATCAAGGAAGGCATGGTCGGCGGGCCGCACAAGATAAAGATTGGACGGAAAGAAATTCCGGCCTCCATACACGAATGAAGGACACCGCCATGATGCAAACAAAACGAAGCATAATCGGAGTCTTTAAGCCCAACCGTGAGAACACCGTGGCTGATGCCATGGACGCTCTCAAGGCCGGTGGCTATACCGAAGACACCGAATACGAGGTGCTTACCGGTACCCCGTACCCCGAAGGCGTCTTCGGCGAAAACGAACCTAAACACGCGCTGTTCCGTTACCCGCTCATCGGCGCGGCCTGCGGCTTCATCGTCGGACTCGTCCTTACATCGGGCACCCAGCTCGCCTACCCGTTGGTCACCGGCGGTAAGCCCATCCTTTCCATCCCGCCTATGGCCATCATCATGTACGAAGGCACGATGCTTGGAGCTATCTTGTTCACGGTGCTCGGCATCATCATCGAGTCGCGATTGCCCCGGCTGTTCATGGGCGCCTACGACGAGCGCATCACCGAAGGCTGGATAGGCGTCACCGTGACCACCTCGGAAGACCGCATAGCCAAGGCCGAAGACATTTTGAACAAAGCCGGAGCCGACGACCTCAAGCGCGGCTGGGAAAAGAGCTAACGGGGACCGTACATGCGACTAACCGTATACAAATCGAGAGGACTCGTACTTGCGTTGGCAGCGCTTGCGTTGCTGCTGACCGCCGCCTGTTATAACAACAACACCGGCGAGACGAACATCCAGAGTGTTGCGCGCTTCACGCTGCCCGCATTCCCCGAGACCGGTTCACATGCAGTTCTGACCTTTACCGAAATGCATTACTCGCCGTCCTATCGTGTACAGGAAAGCCCGCGGCTACTTCCGCCGCTCGACTCCGTACCGGTTACCGGTAAGCGCATCATTTATACCAGTAGTGAATACCCCTCGTTTACCGTTCCCGCCGAGGTTCGTGCATCCTATGATGCTGCCGAGGCTGCAGACCTGTTCCGTGTGAATTGCATGGTCTGTCACGGTCAGAGCATGACCGGTGATGGAACGATGCGTGACTTCTTGACACGCGGCGCGGCTCCCGCCGACCTTATGCGCGGCCCAGCCAGTACAGCCACCGAAGGCTCAGTGTTCGCCTGGATATCCTTTGGCGGCCAACCTGGATTCGCCATGGCCATGATTGACCGCGAGTCGCCCACCGTCATGCCGCAGTTCTACCAACTGATGACCGACGAAGAGATATGGACATTGGTCATGTACCTCAAACAGCAGTCGGCCAGCTTCAGCCAGTAATCAATCTGATTCGGAGGCCCTTATGACTCAGCCTCCCAAAGCCTCTCTTCGCAATCGCTTGAACCAGGGCGACGTACTCATTGGTCTAATGCTTCAGCAGTTCGTTCATCCCGTCACCGTCAAGATTGTTGCCCAGGCCGGATTCGACTTCGTCTTCTTCGAATACGAGCACAGCTTCTTCGATATGAACGACATGGTCAGCGCCGTCCTCGCAGCGCGCGATAACGGTCTCCCCGTCATCGTAAAAACCCCGCAGTTGGAGCGTGGCGAGGTTACCAAGCTTTTGGACACGGGCGTCCACGGTATCCAGCTCCCCCGCACCGAGACCAAAGAGCAGGTCGCCGAGCTTCTCGACTACATGCGTTATCCACCTAACGGCACCCGTGCCGTCGCACCCGGCTGGGGCAGCAGCGACTACGATTCCGTGCCCAACTGGCCCGCGTGGATGAAGCAGCAGGACAACGAAACTATCCTCGTCGCCCACATCGAAACCGGCAAAGGCGTCGAGAACGCTGAGGGCATCATCTCCACGCCCGGCGTCGGCATGCTGTTCGTCGGCACCGCCGATCTGTCAGCCGACCTCGGACACCCGGGCGACTACGACCACCCCGAGATTGCCGGTGCCGTTCAGAAGATTCTCGACCTATGCCTCAAACATCGCGTCCCCTTCGGAACCCTTCCCTCCGGCCCGCAGGCCGCCGCTGATTGGATGAAGAGAGGCGCACGCTTCTTTTTCGTCGACACCGAACTGGGCCTACTGCGCTCCGCCGCAAAAAACCTCGTCAACAGCTATCGCCAATAATCCGCATCGCGCGTCGGGTTGTTGACGCATATCTAGCCACTGCGTACCATACCCTCGGCGTCCAGTCGGGACGCACCAGATGAGGAGGAATTGGAATGGAACTAGGACTATTTTTGATGCCCCTGCATAACCCCGGCAGGCCGCATTATGAGACCTATCAGGAAGACCTTGAACTTATGGAATATGCCGATAAGCTCGGCTTCGCCGAAACCTGGGTTGGCGAACACTTCACCCTGCCCTGGGAAAACATGCCCTCGCCCGAAATATTCATAGCCCGTTCCCTCGGCGTTACCAAACAGATGAAATTCGGCACCGGCATCTCGCTGCTGCATTATCACGATCCCGTCCATGTCGCGCACCGTATCGCCCAGCTCGACCACCTCGCCAAAGGCCGCATCTACTTCGGCATCGGCTCCGCCGCAGGCCCCACCGACATCGAGATGTTTCACGTAGACACCGAAAAGGGCAGCACGCGCGAAATGATGGAAGAGTCCATCGAAATCATCATCAAAATATGGGAAGGCAAACCTTTCGAGCACAAAGGCAAGTTCTATCACACCATTCTGCCCGAGCCTATGCCCGAAGCCCGGCTTGGCTTCCACATGTTCCCCTACCAGAAGCCGCACCCCCGCATCGCGCTCGCGGGCAGCAGCCCCCGTTCCAGCACCCTCAACATGGTCGGCGCGCGAGGCTGGATTCCGCTCACCACATGTTTCCTCCACGAATCGCATGTCGCCTCGCACTGGGATGTCGTCGAAGAAGGCGCCAAGAAAGCTGGCAGGACGCCTGACCGTAAGGACTGGCGCGTCTCTCGCGAGATACACATCGCCAAAACCACCAAGCAGGCCCGCGAAGAAGCCCTCAACGGCCCCATGGGCGTGTTTCTCGTGGACTACTGGAAATACCTCATGGGCAACCTCCCCGGCGGCCTCTCGGCGCTCAAACACGAGCCCGACGTTCCCGACGAAGCCGTCACCCCCGAGTACATGCTCGAACACTTCTGGATAGTGGGCGATACCGACTACGTCACAGAGCGCGTCATCAAACTTCACAAAGACGTCGGCGGATTCGGAACCCTGCTCCCGCTCGCTTACGACTGGGAGAAAGACCGTCCCAAGTGGTATAAATCCATGGAACTCATGGCCAAAGAAGTGCTTCCCGCGGTGAACAAAGCCGTCGGAGCCTGATTAGTCCTAACTGAAGCTCTCACGCGTATGCCCCGTCTTTTGGCGGGGCATACGTATTTCTGTATCCGGTAGCTGGTGATACCCTGCACCCATGGCCCGATCCTCACCACTAGCCGCAATTGCCGGAGCCCTGCCCGGGCGTTCCGACCTTGCCTGGATGGGCTACGTCGGCGTCGCCCTATTCTTCTACCTGCTGCCGTCCAATAGCTACGTCGCGGCCGTGCCTGTATTGCAGGAACAATGGAGTCTCAGCAACATCCAGACAGGCATAATCTACTCCGCCTTCGTTGCCGGCTATGCCCTCTCTGCCCTCGCCGTCATCCCTCTCACCGACAGATTAAACTCCAAATCCGTCCTCTACGGCTCCGGTATACTCTCCATCGTTTCTTATATCGCGTTTCCCCTGTTTGCTGACGGACTTATAACCGCTATCGTCATTCGTGCCGTGCAGGGCATTGGACTCGTCGGGGTCTACATGCCATCGCTCCGCATCA
Organism: Chloroflexota bacterium; assembly: GCA_027625225.1. Lineage (GTDB taxonomy): Bacteria > Chloroflexota > Dehalococcoidia > Lucifugimonadales > VGZR01 > VGZR01. Next base: position 11,792 of record JAQBWG010000009.1, read on the forward strand.
TCGCCGAGCGCTTTCCCCGGAAGGGACGTGGCCTCGCCTCCGGCTTCTACGTCACCGTCGGCTACGGCGGATTCAGCCTGTCGCTCCTCTTTACCGGCGCCCTGATGAACTTTGTTGACTGGGACACCGCATATCTCATCCTTGGCATCATCGCTATCGTGTGCGCACCTGTAGCCTATGCTCTACTGCGCAAACACGAAGCAGCCCCGGCGACCCGTTCGTCCGGCCGTCTCGACCTCAAAGTGTTCAAGCACCGGACCGTACGCTTCATGGTTGCCGGATATACCATCCATACCCTCGAAGTGTTCACCATCCAGATATGGATACCCCTGTTCATGGCCGCCGTTCTCATTAGTCGGGGATATAGCACCGTTTCTGCTGCCGCCGTCGCCTCTGCCATGGCCGGACTCGCCTTCACCATCGCCGCCGTCGGCCCATTGTTTGGTGGGATACTGTCCGACCGCCTCGGTCGCGCCAAGACCCTTGCTGGCATCGCTGCCATCGCAGCCGCTTGCGGCTGGGGATTCGGATGGTTGGGAGACGCGCCCTGGGCGCTCATCGTATTCGTCGCCGTGATATACGGACTCGTCGCAAGTGCCGACTCCGCCATCTTCAGTGCCGCCCTCATAGACACATTGCCCAGACACAGCATCGGCTCTGCGCTGGCCGCCCTATCGTTCCTTGGCTTTATGGGAGGTGTGGTCGGCCCCATTGCCCTCGGCGGCATACGCGACTTCGTCCCTGAAAGCATCTCCTGGCCCGTCAGCTTCTCCGTCATAGCCTTGCTGACAACGCTGGCCGTTTTCCTCTTCACTTGGCTGCATTGGCTTGAGAAAGGCAAACCCCTGCCGATACATAGCGAGAGTGACTGAGTTTACTGCTCGAAAACTACCAGAGTCGCACGTTCCGTTTCAGGGTTGTACTCCAAAAACCCGATCGAATACCGGCCGAGTTTTTTTGCCGTTGGCCCTGTTTGGTCCCCCGTAATGGCAAGTTCCGTTTCCCCCAGGGCTCCGGTCGAGACCTTCAGTTCTACCTGGATTGCCACCCGGCCTGGGTCCGTACAGCTTTGTCCGGGAGCACACCGTGTATCCTCGATGAAATGGATGAATGTCACCACCAGCCCGGTATGGGCACTCGGCGGACTAATCATTTGCTGCCCTAACTTCAGTCTCACCGGAACCCCTGCCGCGACATGTGTCGAAGCCGTTGAAGACGTGTCGGCGTCCACAGGCTCCGCGAATTGGAACTCCACCGCACTGGGAGTCGCCGTAGCTTCCGGAGATGCGACCTGCGTCGCCGTGGAATTGGGCGCTGTTGTTGTCGGCGTCTCCGCCGTACTGCCGCAGCCGGCGGCGAACACTGCTATCAGCGCTATGCCGGATACTGTTTTCAGTAGCTTGGTCCTCATTGCACGAACCTTTCCTGAGGAACTACCCTGCTCGACGGTATTCTACCGTAAAGACTCAAAATGGGGATTCAAACTTGAATCAGGCGATATAATGAACCGCAACTTGGAAGGTGAGAGCGATGACCGAACTGAAAACTAAGGCGAACAAGGCAAGCGTCGAAGAATTTCTTTCGTCCGTGCCTGATGAGAAGCGTGCCGATTCGTTCACCATCCTCGAAATGATGAAAAAGGTCACCGGCGAAAAACCCGTTATGTGGGGAACGAGCATCGTCGGGTTTGGCACATACAGCTACACCTACGCTTCCGGCCACAGCGGCGAGTGGCCCCTCACCGGGTTCTCACCCCGTAAACAAAACCTCACCCTCTACATCATGCCCGGCTTCGACCGCTATGAAGAGTTGTTGGGGAAGTTGGGAAAACACAAACTCGGGAAGTCCTGCCTATACATCAATAAGCTCGACGACGTTGACCAGAGTGTGCTGAAAGAACTGGTTGCCCTATCCTTCAAAGAGATGAAGAAAACGAACGGCTAGGCCGGAACCACCCACAGTCGGTGTGCTACCTCGTAGCTCACCACGATGTCCTGGCCCTTCACAATCATCGTAATGACCCCGCGATACGGCGCCGCCTCCTTCACTTCCGCCTTCTGTCCCGGCACCACATCGCTGGTCACCAGATACTCCAATAGGGCCTGATCGTCCTCCGGCACCCTGTCGATAGTCACATTCGTCCCCGGCTTCGCCTTGTCTAGCGTCACCGCGTTCTTGGCGGCAACGTACGCGCTACCCGGTATCGGATGGCCGAACGGGCACGTCGTCGGGCGTCCCAGCCGTTTCTCGATGAGCGCCTCCATCTCCGGCGAGATGGCGTGCTCCAGCCGGTGCGCCTCCACATGCGCCTTGAACAGCTCCAGGCCCAGCAGGTCCACCACTAGTCGCTCCGCGAGGCGGTGCCGCCGGACGATGCTCTCCGCAGCCACGTTGCCCTTTGCCGTCAGCTCCACCTCTTTTTTCTTACTTACCACCACCAGGTCTTCGCGCTCCATCCGCCGCACCATACCGCCCACCGACGGCAACGATGTCCCCAGCCCTTCACCTATCGGAAGCCGCCGTAGTTCCTCGGCCAAAGTTGTCATCGTCACCCGTTGACCCCATTCCTGAAGATGGAATATAGACAGCAAATAGTTCTCCGCCGCCTGCGAGAGTCGTGAAGGGGCTTCGCCTGCCGAAGATTTGGACTTTGATTGGATACCTGCCATACGTGTTTACACCATTAAAGACTGTGGGATGCCGATAGTCGCGAGAGTACCACGCCTCCGAATCGCGGGTCAAACGATTCACCGTCCTTAACGTCAAAACCCCTTGCACTGTTCAGGCGTTGGACGTACGCTCGAATTTCCGTGCAACAGCAATCAGACGATAGCCAACAGCTACAGACCGTCCAGGACACCTGGTACGCCCGCCTTCCCTTCAACTACGGATGGGTCATAGCCGCTATCAGCGGCATCGGCGTACTGATGTCCGGCCCCGGTCAGACCTATGTCGTCTCCGTCATCATAGACCCGCTTATCGAAGAAACCGGCTGGTCACGTACGCTCGTCTCCGGACTCTATAGCGCTGGCTCCATAAGTGCCATCGCCGGGGCCCTTCTCGCCGGCCGATCCTTCGACCGCTTCGGCGCCCGTGCCTCCCTCAGCGGCATCACTGTCCTCTTCGGACTTGCAGCATTTCTCATGTCCAAGATTTCTAGCCCCGTCCATCTCTACCTCGGCTTCTTCGCTATCCGTAGTCTGGGCCAGACCGCCATGACCCTCGTATCCACCAGCATGGTCTCCCTGTGGTTCATCAGACTCAGAGGACGTGCCACCGCCATAACCATGGTCGCCGGCCCGCTCGGACAGGCCCTCTTCCCACCTATACTCACTACCGTCATCGCCGCCTACTCCTGGCGCGACGCCTGGGTCTGGATGGCTATCGCCATCTGGGCCATCATGCTCCCACCAGCCATCCTTCTCGTCCGTAATAGCCCCGAGTCCATCGGACTACTCCCCGATGGCGTCCGCCGCCGCCTCACCCGTGCTACTCCCGCCCCACCAGACACTGAAATCCACTGGAACCTCAAAGAAGCCGTCAAAACCCGCTCCTTCTGGCTCATATGGGTGGCCGGATTCCCCCTTTCCCTCATCGGCACCGCACTCACCTTTCACCACATCTCACTCATGAGCAGCAAGGGTATCGAGCAGGGTACCGCTGCCGGAATTCTCAGCGTCATGGCCGTCGTCGCCCTTCTCGGCACCTTCATCGCTGGCTGGATGCTCGACCGCTTTCCCAACCGCTACGTCCTCGCGGCAGGCCTTGCCCTCCTTGTCGCCGCTATGCTCTTGACCTTCGTCATCGCTTCTCCATGGCAGGGGTTTCTCTACGGCATCCTCATGGGCCTGTCTCAGGGCCTCGTCATGACCGCCAACATCGTCATCTGGCCCAACTACTTCGGCCGCAGAAACATCGGCGGAATCCGCGGGGCCGCCGCGGTCGGCATGGTCGTCTCCGGCGGACTCGGTCCACTTCCCTTCGGCTACCTCTTCGACCTCACCGATAGCTACGATGTCGCCATCCTTGGATTCCTTGCCCTGCCCTTGCTCTGCGTCATCGCCTCTATCCTCGCCGTACCGCCCACTAAACGTGAACAAACGGCATCCCCGAAACAACTCCTCAAAAGTAAATAGGCAACACGGGGACATCATTCCCAGCTAGAGGGGGCACACGACTCTAGATATAAATCGGGGGTTATAGAGGCATCATTTAAAACGCACACCCCGCTGATTGACACGAACGGGTTCTACAGGTAGAATTTAGCTTTGTTGCCTGAAAGGGCGGGTATTCTTTTGTCAGAAGACCTCCAATCCGTATAGTCGAACAAGGGAAAAGCTATGCCTACGGCCAATCAGTTAGTACGAAAAGGGCGCAGTGTAAAGCGCCGCAAGGACAAAGCGCCTGCATTGCGCTATCACTTCAACTCGCTCAAAAATCGCGGTCGCCGCTTCAAGGGTGCCCCGCAGCGGCGCGGTGTCTGTGTGCAGGTTCGTACACAAACGCCCAAGAAGCCGAACTCGGCTTTGCGTAAAGTCGCCAGGGTTCGCCTGCAAAACGGCATGGAGGTTACGGCCTACATTCCCGGTGAAGGTCACAACCTGCAGGAGCACTCCGTGGTTCTTATCCGAGGCGGTCGTGTCCCTGACCTTCCCGGTGTTCGTTATCACATCGTTCGCGGTAGCCTAGACTCGGCTGGAGTAAGCGATCGGAAGCAGGGCCGGAGCAAGTATGGCGCGAAGAAGGCCGGCAAGGTCGCCGCGGCCAGCTAAAGAAGTAGATTTCCAGAGCGTAGTTCCTATTGGAAACACACGAGAGAGGATTCCTGATGTCCCGTCGTCGTCGAGCTGAAGTTAGAGTAGTAATACCTGACCCCAAGTATGGGAGTGCAGACCTTTCCCGGTTTATTAACTATGTAATGTTGCACGGCAAGAAGACGACAGCCCAGCGCGCTGTATATGGTGCCTTAGAAGTATTGGAAGAGCAGGCGCGCAGACCCGGCGTGGAAGTGTTCGGCCAGGCCCTTCGCAATGTCATGCCAATGTTGGAAGTAAAATCCCGTCGCGTAGGCGGCGCTACGTATCAGGTTCCTACGGAAGTTCGGCCCAGCAGGCGCCAGGCGCTTGCCATGCGGTGGATTATCGGAGCAGCCCGTGCACGCACGGGTAAGCCTTTGACGGACCGATTGGCAACGGAACTTCTCGATGCCTCTCGTGGGCAAGGAACCGCTGTTAGGAGAAAGGAGGACCTGCACCGAATGGCGGAGGCTAACAGAGCCTTTGCGCATTACAAGTGGTAATTGACTGCCGCTTATAGCATTTCGGGGTAGGGATTTCTGGAATGGCAGTACGTTCTCTCGAAAAAATCCGCAATATTGGATTCATCGCGCATATCGACGCGGGTAAAACCACCGTCACTGAGCGCGTTCTATTCTTTGCTGGTCGTATTCATAAGATTGGTAATGTGGACGACGGTACCACCACCACTGACTATATGGAGCAGGAACGCGAGCGCGGCATAACCATCGTCGCCGCTGCGACTGCTGCCGAGTGGAAAGACCACACCATCAACATCATTGATACCCCGGGCCACGTGGACTTCACCGCTGAAGTCGAGCGAAGCCTGCGTGTCCTTGATGGCGGTGTGGTTGTATTCGACTCCGTTGCCGGCGTTCAGCCGCAATCGGAAACGGTGTGGCGTCAGGCCGATAAATACAACGTCCCCCGTCTCTGTTTCATCAATAAGATGGACAAAATCGGGGCCAGTATTGACCGTACGATGGAAAGTATCGTGCGTCGCCTTGGCGGCAACCCTGTTGCCATTCAATTCCCCATCGGCGTGGAAGATAAATTCGCAGGCATCGTGGATCTGGTTAAGGGGAAGGCCTTCTTTTTCAATGAAGACCCAACTCTGCCACCTATCGAAGGTGAGATTCCCGAGAATTTGATGGATGACTATCGTAAGTACCGCATGCAGATGCTCGAAAAGGTTGCCGAGACCGACGACGCCTTGATGGAAAAGTATCTCGAAGAAAAAGAGATAACCCGGGCAGAGGTGGCGGCGGCTATCCGAAAGGCTACGATTGGAAACCTTATAGTTCCTGTAGTTTGTGGAACCGCACTAAAGACTAAGGGCGTTCAGTTGATGCTGGACGCGGTTATCGCTTACCTCCCTTCACCTCTCGATGTTCCTGCGGTTGAGGCTATTGATACCACCACCGGCGAGAAGGTTGAGAGGCATGCGAACTCCAGCGAGCCGTTCGCGTCACTGGTATTTAAGGCTATTTCCGACCCTTACATCGGGCGGCTGGTCTTCTTCCGGGTATATTCCGGTACCGTGAAGACCGGCGCGATGGTGATGAACTCAACCACCGGCAGGCGCGAACGCATAGGGCGCTTGGTGAAGATGCATGCCCAACATCGCGAAGAAGTCGAGTCGGTAGAGGCCGGAGATATCGCTGCTGCGGTCGGCCTTAAGAACGCAACCACTGGGGATACGATTTGCGATGAGACTGCACCGGTGCAACTTGAGGCCATCACCTTCCCCGAGCCTGTGGTTTCGGTGGCTGTAGAGCCGAAGTCGCGAGCCGACCATGATAAGCTGTCTGAAGCGCTAGTGAAGCTTTCCGACGAAGACCCGACGCTTAAGGTGAACTACGACTCCGAGGTTGGGCAAACTATTATTTCCGGCATGGGCGAGCTTCACCTCGACATCATCGTTGACCGGATGAAGCGTGAATTTAAGGTCGAGGCGAACATCGGTAAGCCGAGGGTGGCATACCGTGAGGCTATCAGGGCTCCGGCCAGGGGCGAGGCCCGCTTCGTTCGTCAGACCGGCGGTCATGGTCAGTACGGCCATGCCATCATCCAGATTGAGCCATTAAAGCGCGGTGAAGGATTTGTATTCGAGGATAAAGTGAAGGGTGGCAACATCCCCCGTCAGTTCATCCCGGCCATTCGACAGGGTGTACAAGAGGCCTTGGGCACTGGTCCGGTCGCGGGTTATCCGGTTGTTGATGTGAAGGTAGTTGTGGTGGACGGTAGTTATCACGATGTTGACTCGTCCGAAATGGCGTTCAAGGTCGCCGGGTCTATGGCGATGAAGGATGCGATGGCAAGGGCGAAGGGCGTAGTACTTGAGCCGGTGATGAAGCTGGAAGTGATTTCACCGGACGAGTTCCTCGGTGAAGTGATTGGCGACCTGGGGCGACGCAGGGCTCAAGTCAAGAATATCGAGCCACAGGGCGATGTTCAGGTTGTGTATGCGAAGCTACCTCTAGGGGAAAGTTTCGGTTACGCAAACGCGATTCGGTCGTTGTCCCAAGGCAGGGCAAGTTATTCGATGGAGTTCGATCAGTTCGAGGAAGCACCCGCTTCGGTGTTTGCGACTGCGGGCACCGGATAGAAATCACTAGACAGGGATTTGATTTAGTTAGTAAGGATTACACGAGGGGAGAGCCAAAGGGCGCATAGTGCCCGTGGGTACGAGCATGGTAACAGCGAAACAACAACAGAAGATACGTATTATCCTGAAGGCGTTCGATCATCGGATTCTCGATTTGTCTGCACAACAGATCGTCGAGGCTGCCGAGCGTACGGGCGCACAGGTTGCGGGCCCTATTCCTTTGCCCACCAGTATCAAGCGATTCTGTGTCATTCGTTCCCCTCACGTTGATAAGGACTCTCGAGAGCATTTCGAGTTGCGGACGCACAACAGGCTTATCGATATTCTTGAGCCGACGTCCAAGACGATTGACTCACTCACGCGTTTGAATGTGCCTGCGGGCGTGGACATCTCGATTAAGCTGTAAATGGTTGATTTGATTAATGGCTGACGAAGAGAAAAAAGAAGAATCGAAACAGGCTCCTCCGCCTGTGCATGGCCTTATGGGTAAGAAGATAGGCACGACCGAGATCGTTCGCGAAAGCGGCGAAGTTATCGGCGTGACTGCCATTCTCGTCGGGCCGTGTGTGGTTACACAGGTGAAGACCCAGAAAAAGGACGGTTATGAAGCCGTGCAGTTGGGCTTCGAGGAGACCAAGCGCATCAGTAACCCTGAGAAGGGGCACCTGAAGGCGGCAGGAAAGACTTTCAGGCACCTGCGTGAATTTGGAGCCTCTGACTTCAGCAGTATCTCCGCAGGGCAAGAGATTGGGGTGGATGTGTTTTCGCCGGGAGACCGCGTGGACGCTACCGGTTTGAATAAGGGTCGTGGCTTCGCGGGCGGCGTGAAGCGGCATCACTTCAAGGGTGGGCCGGCAACACACGGTCAGTCCGACAGGCATCGTGCCCCCGGTTCGATCGGGGCAGGCACTACGCCGGGACGGGTAGTGAAAGGCCACAAGATGGCCGGCCATATGGGTAATGCCACCGTCACCGTTCGGAATATCGAGATTGTTGCTACGGATCCGGCCCGTAATGTACTTATGGTGTTCGGGTCTATTCCCGGAGCGCGCAATTCGCTTGTTATATTGAATAAAACGCGCGCGCAGTTGAGGAAATCGAAGTGAAACTTAAGGTTCAAAATATTCAAGGCAAGGTCGTGAGCAGCATCGAGGTCTCGAATAAGGTTTTCGATGTCCGTGCCAGCACGGGTCTTGTGCATCAGATGGTGGTCGGCTATCAGGCGAACGCCCGTCAGGGTACGTCGAATACGAAGCGGCGCGGCGAGGTTTCTGGCGGTGGCCGCAAGCCATGGGCGCAGA